>JAZRYN010000097.1:0-17003 GCA_045600745.1 Lachnospiraceae bacterium | reverse complement strand
GCAGACCGGCATTCCGGATAATGTCCCGGTCCTCCGCTTCATTGAGGCAGAGGGTGCCGCCGCGCCCGCGGATGAAGTCGTAACCCTGTAATCGGAAAGGAGACACTTATGATCGAATTGCCTATTGGTATGAAAAACAGCTATGATGTCGATGTGACGGAAGAAAACACCGCAAGCCGCGTGCGCAGCGGCGGCGTGCCGACCTTCTCCACCCCTTCCCTGATCGCCGGCATGGAATGCTGCTGCTCAAACAGCATGCTGCCGTATCTCGAGGAGGGACAGGGTTCTGTCGGTATTCGGATCGAAGTTCGGCACATGGCCTCCACCCCCATCGGAATGCATGTTCATATCGAAAGCGAATTGGTTGAGCAGGACAGAAGAAGACTGGTATTCCGCGTCAAGGCCTTCGACGAGATCGAACAGGTCGGCGAAGGCATGCATGAACGGTTTATTATCGATACGGATAGATTCCTGGCGAAATCCACCGCTAAAAAAGAACGGTTCGATAAAGGCGAATACTAAAAACCGGGAGTACCGCCCCTGCTTTTCTGACGCCTAACGCTGCCGTTAGGTGGGTGTCCGCACTCAGACTTTTGTCTTCCACTCGAAGGAGGCCTGACAGCTGCCTGAAAATATAGGATTCCCGAATGTCAAAATGTAGGTTCAAAAAATACAGAAACGGCATCCCGGTAGCCTTATTATAGCACACGCTCTGCTTGATAGCAAGCAAAAATACAGCTCTTTCCGGGCAAGAAAAGGAGAATACGATGAATACTGTTATCACGATCGGCCGCGAATTCGGCAGCGGAGGCCACGAGATCGGCCTTAAGCTTGCTGATGCGCTTCATATCCCCTTTTACGATAAGCTTTTGGTTTCCATGGTCGCGGAGGAAGGTGAATTTGCTCAGGAATTTCTGGATGAAATGGATGAAAAGGTCGATATCCATATCGCTCCCTTTCTGGCGACACGTTCAAGCTATCTGGTCTACCAGCAGCCCATGAGTGACAAAATCTTTTTCCGTCAGGCGGAGATCATCCGCGGGCTCGCGGATGAGGGGCCCTGTGTCATCGTCGGTCGCTGCGCCGATTATGTGCTCAGCGGACGCAAGAACGTGCTCCGGATGTTCTTCTATGGTGATCTGGAGGATCGGATACGGCGCAAGAGCACGATGGCCGAGCTTGCCGATATGGAAACGGAAGAGCTGAAAAAGCATGTACAGATCACAGACAAAAAGCGCGCCCGCTACTATCGTCACTATACCGGCTTAAAGTGGGGCGACAAGGAAAACTACGACATCTGCATCAATACCAGCAAGACCGGTGTTGACGGAGCCGTAGAAGCCGTCCTCGGCTTTATTCGCGACCGCGCTGACGAAACTTGAGCTCACACTCGTAGAGCAGCAGGCGAAGTACATTTCGTCTGCCTCGTTCATCGAGCGATAAATATCGTTCGTAAAGAAAGTCGGCGTCTATCCTGCGCCGGCTTTCTTCGTACTGGATAAGGCGTTTGACAGCATTTTCTCTCAGCCATTTTGCTCTGAGCTTATCCGGTTCGATTCCGTAATACTCGGTCAGCAGGACAAGCTTCTCAGGCGGGATACGTGATATCATCCCTTCTTCATAGCGGCTGAGCGTAGAAGGAGACAGATGAAGCATCCCGGCAGCTTTTCTGAGTGAGATATTCAGTTTTTTCCGTGCCTGTTTCAGATGATAACTATAGGCCAAATGATAACCTCCTGCAAAAAATTCAAGCCTTAGGGGTTACGCTGTCTTTATTATATCGTTTTTTCCGTTAAATGCAATCCCTGTGAACTTGCTATTTCCGCATCTGCATGCTACAATAGCGCATTGAAGACTAATTCTTTGAAATCTTCAGGAGGGTATCATGAGATTAATCAGCTTAAAAAGTCTCGGGATAATCAATACCGCTGCTGTTTACCGCAACATGACTCCGGCTGAATTGACAGAGGAAGCGCTGCGCCGCGGAGAGGGGATCCTGAGCAAGACCGGCGCTCTCGTCGTTACCACCGGCAAATATACCGGCAGGTCTCCCGATGATAAATTTATCGTCGATGTGCCGAAGGTCCATGACAAGATCGCGTGGGGCAAGGTGAACCGTCCCATTTCCGAAGCCAAATACAATGCTATCCGGGCAAAAATGTGCGCTTATCTGCAGGGCTGCGAGCTGTATGTTTTCGACGGCTTCGCCGGCGCCGATCCTGCCTGCACGAAAAAGTTCCGTATCGTCAACGAATACGCCTCCCAGAATCTGTTTATTCATCAGCTTCTGATCCGCCCGACAGAAGAGGAGCTTGAAAGCTTCGGCAAGCCTGATTTTACCATTATCGTAGCTCCCGGCTTCCACTGCGACCCGAAGGCTGACGGCGTACACAGCGAGGCGGCGATCCTGGTCAATTACACGAAGAAGGAAGTCCTTATCGCCGGTTCTGCCTATGCCGGTGAGATCAAGAAGAGCGTCTTCTCCGTAATGAATTACCTGATGCCCATGGAAAATGTCCTGCCGATGCACTGCTCGGCCAACATGGACCCCGAAACTCACGAAACGGCTGTTTTCTTCGGACTTTCCGGCACCGGAAAAACAACGCTTTCCGCGGATCCCGACCGTAAACTGATCGGGGACGATGAGCACGGCTGGTCCGAGCGCGGCATTTTCAACTTCGAAGGCGGCTGCTATGCGAAGTGCATCAATCTGAAAGAGGAAAGCGAACCGGAGATCTTTCATGCGATCCGTTTCGGCAGTCTGGTCGAAAACGTGATCATCGATCCGATCTCCCGCGAGCTTGATTTCGATGACGCCAGCCTTACCGAGAACACCCGCGTCGGTTATCCCATCGACTACATCGATAATGCCGCGGTTCCCGGCGTCGGCGGGATCCCGAAGGTGGTCATTTTCCTCACAGCCGACGCCTTCGGCGTGCTTCCGCCGATCTCGCGCCTGAGCAAGAATGCTGCCATGTATCATTTTGTGACCGGCTTCACCTCCAAGCTTGCCGGAACGGAACGCGGGATCAAGGAACCGCAGCCGACCTTTTCGACGCTGTTCGGCGAGCCCTTCATGCCGTTAGACCCGCAGGTCTACGCACAGATGCTTGGCGATAAGCTGGAAAAATACGGAACCAAGGTCTATCTGGTCAATACCGGCTGGTCCGGCGGCTCCTACGGCGTCGGTTCCCGCATGAAGCTGTCCTACACCCGTGCCATGATCACGGCGGCGTTAAACGGCGAGCTGGAAAAGGCCGAATACCGGCATGATGACCGTTTCAACCTTGATGTTCCGCAGTCCTGCCCCGGCGTCCCGTCAGAGATCATGAATCCGCGTGACACCTGGAAGAACAAAAAGGAATACGACAAGACCGCCGCAAAGCTGGCCGGCATGTTTGCCGAAAACTTCGCCAAAAAATATCCGAACATGGCAAAAGAGATCGCCGGCGCCGGCCCAAAGGCTGACTGACGGATAATCATAACCACACTCTATGCTAGGGGTGCCCTCGGGCTGAGAAAAGACCCTTGAACTTGATCCGGTTCGTACCGGCGTAAGGAAGCAAGATATTTTCTTGCTCCTCTGTTCCCAAAGGAGGAGACTGATTTGGAAAAATTATTTTATGCTGCAGTAAATGACTGGGGCGAGAACGTCTTTATCCCGACTAAAGCAGGTTACATCTGCCTGATCGCTTTTTTCCTGCTTTTAATTATTCTGGCGCTTGTTGTCGGCGGGAGGAGCCTTAAGGGCGGCTCCGTGACCCGTCAGCTCGTCTTTTCGGCTATGGCGATGGCGCTTTCCACGGTGCTCAGCGAACTGCGACTGTGGAGAATGCCGTTCGGCGGCTCGGTAACACCGCTCAGTATGCTGTTTATCTGCCTGATCGGCTATATGTTCGGTCCGTCCGTCGGCCTGATCACCGGCGTTGCGCACGGGATGCTCCAGCTGATCTTAAATCCCATGATCTACAGCATTCCGCAGCTTCTGATCGATTATCCGCTTGCCTTCGGAGCTCTCGGCCTGTCCGGGTTTTTCGCAAAGGCCAAAAACGGTCTGTTAAAGGGATATCTTCTTGGCGTGTCCGGACGTTTTGTCTTTGCTGCCATCAGCGGCTTCCTGTTTTTTGCTGATTATGCCAGTCAGGAAGGACTCGATCCGCTCCTTTATTCGGTCCTTTATAACGGCGGCTACATTTATGCCGAGGCAGCGCTTACGGTCGTCGTCATCCTGCTTCCGCCGGTGGAAAAGGCACTCTTATCGGTCAAGCGGATGGCCGCGGGCGCAAGATAGGGCATTTTAGACCGATCTATCCTTAAATAGGAGTTTGTACCATGGAAAATGAATTAGCAAAATCGATGCATATAGTCGAAGAAAGGGAAGGTGCGTCTGCCGTTTTTGTGACGGACAGCGTCTTCAGCACGATCATCGGTCTTGCTGTCGGTGAAGTCAAGGGTGTTCATTCTCTGGCCGATTATTCCACCCAGGAAGCGCTGACTAAGCAGTCCCAGCGCACGTTCAACCGCTGCGCGAAGCTTTCCTTCGGGGACAAAGAGGTCGATGTCTCGCTTGCGCTCAACATTGCGTTTAACAGCAATGTTCCCGAGGTAACGGCAAATGTACGGAACAAGGTAGCCGCAGTCATTTCCGATATGATCGGATATACCGTGGGTAAGATCAACATTACGATCGCCGATGTGGTCATGGCGTAAAATCAGGAGGACCGGGTCTGTCCAGACGGACGGACTCCGGCTCTTTTTATAACGGAGCAGATATGAAACACAGTAAAAGAGAGATCCAGACCCAGAAAAGGGAATGTGTTTTTCAGCAGCTATTTATGAGCAGCTTCTATGCACAGGGCGATAAGGCCTCCCAGCTCACCGTATTTCTGGAGGACGCCCCCCTTCTTGACGAGCTTGAGCTCGGGCTGATCGAAGAGATGACGCCGGAAGAGCGGGAAGAATTAAAAACCCGCTGCGAAAAGATCTTTGCCTGCCTGCCCGAACTTGACCGGCAGATCAACGACGTCTCGGAGGGATGGAAGACCAACCGCATGAGCCGCGTCGACCTCTCCCTGATCAGGCTCGCTCTATATGAGATGCAGTACGATGACGAGATCCCGTTAAAGGTGGCGATCAACGAAGCGGTCGAGCTGGCGAAGAAGTACGGCGGAGATGACTCCCCGGCCTTTGTCAATGCGATCCTCGGCAAGCTTGCCGCTCCGCTGATAAAAGAAAAAGACGCGCCTGACGGCGAAGCTTTATCTTCCCCGGCAAGCGGGGAGGCACGTGATGCCGATTGATCCTCCCTGCTATACCGTCGGTCAGATCAGCCGCTACATTAAAGGGCTCTTTGATGAGGATTTTCTTCTGAGATCCGTACAGATCGAGGGGGAGATCAGCAATTTAAAATATCACAGCTCCGGGCACATTTATTTCACCCTTAAGGATGAACAGGCGGCAATAAACGGCATCATGTTTGCCGGTCTTGCCAGAGGGCTTCGCTTTCGCCTCGCTGACGGGATGAAGGTCAGGGCGTCCGGCAGTATCTCTTCCTATGAGCGCAGCAGCGCCTATCAGCTCTATGCAAGGAGCATCGAGGAGGCAGGACTCGGGCAGCTTTACCAGCGCTTTGCGGAAACGAAAAAGCGCCTTGAGGAAATGGGGCTATTCGACCCGTCCTACCATAAGCCTATTCCCCGTTATGCGCAGCGGATCGGCATAGTAACGGCGCCTACGGGAGCGGCGATCCGGGACATCGTCAACATATCGAAACGCCGGAATCCTTATGTGCAGCTCATCCTTTACCCCTCTTTGGTACAGGGTGACGGTGCTGCGGCAGATATCATTCACGGCATTGAAGCGCTGGATTCCCTGGGACTCGATATCATCATTGTCGGTCGAGGCGGCGGCTCGTTAGAGGATCTGTGGGCCTTTAATGAGGAAGCTGTGGCCCGGGCGATCTTTGATGCTGACACACCGATAATTTCCGCAGTCGGCCATGAAACGGATGTAACGATCAGTGATTATACTGCCGACCTCCGGGTGCCTACGCCTTCTGCAGCGGCAGAGCTTGCCGTATTTGATTATCGGGCGTACCTTGCTCAGGTAGATCAGCTTGAAAAGAGCCTTCGCTTTGCTCTGGCAAAAAAACTTGAAAAACAACATTTGCTGCTTGAACAAAAGGAGGCAAGACTTGCGGCACATGCCCCGCGCAGGAAGCTGGACGAGCTGCAGCTGCGCCTGGTTTATGCCGGGGACGGGCTTGACGCTTCTCTGACCCGCTCGCTTGAAAATAACCGCAGACGTCTTAGTCAGAATGAACAGTATCTTCGGCAGACGATGGAGGCTTCACTGGAATCGGCACGGGAAAAGCTCGATACCGCCTCGTTTGAGCTTAAAAGCGATATGGAGACCGCTCGCCTTAGGGCCGGACACCTTTTTGATCTTCTTGCCGCAAGGCTTGACGGGCTTTCCCCGCTGAAGCGTCTTGGCAGCGGCTACAGCTTTGCCGAATTCGGGGGGATCGCCTTAACGGATGCGGGACAGGTAAAGACAGGCGATGAAGTAAGGCTTCATCTGAAAAAAGGAAGCCTGCTGACTCAGGTCAAAAGCATTGAGGAGAACGGAAATGACAGAAGAGAAGGACATGACCATTGAAGAAGCCTTTCAGGCGCTTGAAACGATCCTGAACGATCTGGACGGAGATAAAAACGGCCTGGAAGAGACTTTTGCGAAATATCAGAAGGGGCTGGAATATGTCAAGCTTCTGAAAAGCCGCATAGACGGGATCGAGAAGAAGCTGGCCGTTCTTGAGAAAGAAAACGGTGATGACAATGCATGAAAACGGGGCGTCGCTTGACGAACGGCTTTTCGCCTGGCTGCCGGAGGAAGAGACTCAGGCAGTCAGACTTAAGGAAGCCATGAATTACAGCTTTACCGCTGGCGGAAAAAGGCTCCGTCCGCTCCTGATGCTGCTCAGCTATAAGGCCTTTGGCGGGAGCGGTCCGGAAATCGAACCGTTTATGGCTGCAATCGAAATGATCCACACCTATTCGTTAGTCCATGATGATCTGCCCTGCATGGACAATGATACGCTTCGCCGCGGACGGCCGACGACCTGGAGCGTCTACGGAGAGGATATCGGCGTGCTTGCGGGGGATGCCCTCCTTACCTATGCCTTTGAAACGGCTGCCCGCGCCTTTGATCTTACGGACAAAAAAGCGCTTGTCGGACAGGGCATCGCGATTTTAGCCCGCAAGGCCGGACTCTACGGGATGTGCGGCGGACAGGCAAGAGACGTTGAGCTGTCCGGAAAGCAGCCGACGCCGGATGAGCTTGATTATATCTACCGCAATAAGACCGGAGCGCTTATCGAAGCGGCCATGATGATCGGTGCGCAGCTGGCCGGGGCGGATGCGTCTGCGCTTGACCTTGCCGAACGGGCGGCTTCCGCAATCGGCTATGCTTTCCAGATTGAAGACGATATTCTGGATATGACCGCTTCCGAAGAAGAACTCGGCAAGAACATCGGGAGCGATAAAAAAAACGGTAAGATCACCTATGTGACCCTTTACGGCATGAAGGCGTCGGAGGAAAAGGTGCGCGAGCTGACTAAGGAGGCTCTGTCCCTGATCGACGCCTTCCCCTGCCCGTCCGAAGAACTGAAGCAGCTGGCAGGAAGTCTCGCCGGCCGCAGAAAATAGGCTAAGTATGTATCTGGAGCAAATCAATCAAACCGGTGATATCCGCAAGATCAAGGCTAAGGATTATCCCCTGCTGGCAGAGGAGATCCGTTCGTTTATCCTTCAAAAAGTCAGTGAGCACGGCGGTCATCTGGCTTCGAATCTGGGAACAGTCGAGCTGACCATGGCACTTCATCTGGCGTTCGATCCGAACCGCGACAAGCTCATTTTCGACGTCGGTCATCAGTGCTACACCCATAAGCTCCTGACAGGGAGAAGAGACGGCTTCGACAGTCTCCGCCAGCTTGACGGCATGAGCGGGTTCCCCAAAAAAGCCGAAAGTGAGACTGATCTGTTTGACACCGGACACAGCTCGACCTCGATCTCCATGGGAATGGGACTGGTAAAGGCCCGGGATGCCAGAGGAGAGGATTATGCCGTGGTTTCGGTGATCGGAGACGGTTCCATGACCGGCGGGATGGCCTTCGAAGCCTTAAATAACGCTTCCCGGATGAAAAGCAATTTCATCATCGTTCTTAACGACAACAACATGTCGATCGGCCGCAATATCGGGGGAATGAACCGGGCGCTGCGCAGCCTTCGCACACAGCCTGCCTATACGCGCTTAAAGGAAACCGTCAAGCAGTCATTGGACCGCATCCCCGACTTCGGCAGCCGGGTGGTGACCGGTATCTCCCGTGTTAAAAACAGCTTAAAGCAGCTGATCATGCCGAACATGTTCTTTGAAGACATGGACCTCACCTACCTTGGCCCGGTCGACGGCCACGATATCAAAAAGATGGTTGCGGCTTTTGAAGACGCCCGGCGCTTAAATAAGACCGTGATCGTCCATGTGATCACACAAAAGGGAAAGGGATACCCCTTTGCGGAAAAGGATCCGGAGCGTTTTCACGGAATAGGGGCCTTTGATCCCGAAAGCGGAAAAACGCTTGCGGAGCCAAAGAAGACCTATACGGATTATGCGTCGGAACGTCTGCTTGAGCTGGCAGAGCGTGACCGAAGCGTCGTGGCGGTCACTGCGGCCATGGCTTACGGGACCGGACTGAATCGCTTTCATGAAAGATTCCCGTACCGCTGCTTTGATGTGGGCATTGCGGAGCAGCACGCCGTCGGCTTTGCAGCAGGCCTTGCCAAAGGCGGCATGAAGCCTTACGTGTGTATTTATTCCACCTTCCTTCAGCGCGCCTACGATCAGATCGTCCATGACGTCTGCCTGCAGGATCTTCCGGTAAAGCTTCTGATCGACCGCGCCGGGATCGTCGGAGAGGACGGGGAGGCCCATCAGGGCATGCTGGACGTCGGGTATCTCCGCACCTGCCCGGGGCTGACTCTGATGGCTCCGAGGGACGGACGCGAGCTTTCGGATATGCTTGACTATTCGCTTGACTATGCGCATCCGCTGGCGATCCGTTATCCCCGCGGAAGTGCCGGATCGTCAAATGAAAGCCGAAGCCCGATCGAATATGGGAAAGCCGAGCTCCTCAGGCGGGGAGCGGGAATTCTTTTCTGGGCTGCGGGGAATATGGTCGATACTGCTCTTGCGGCAGCAGACGCTATCGAGAAAAAGATCGGCCGGGCGACCGTCGTTAATGCCCGTTTTATCAAGCCTTTAGATGAAGTCCTCCTAAAAGAGCTTTCCCCCGAACATGAGATGATCGTAGTTCTTGACGAGGGCAACCGAAGCGGCGGCCTCGGCGAAGCCGTCGAGGATGCCGTCTCCCGTCTGCAGCTGAAAGCCTGCGTACTGGATCTTGAGCCTGCCGACTCCTTCATTCCTCAGGGGCAGCCTGACGAGCTGAGAAAGCGTCTCCGCCTTGATGCGGAAAGCATTGCGGAAGCCGTGCTGGAACGCCGGCTCAGCCTTTCTGCCGAAAAAATCAGATCAAAAGAAAGGCTGCGGAAAAAGTGATGAAGAAGCGTCTGGATATTCTGGTAACGGAGCGCGGGCTCGTTCCCTCCCGTGAAAAAGCCCGGGCACTGATCATGGCCGGCAGCATTTACGTGAACGGACAAAAGGAGGATAAGGCGGGGACGCTGTTTGAAGAAGACTGTGTGATCGACCTTCACGGGAAAAAGCTTCCTTATGTCAGCCGCGGAGGCTTAAAGCTTGAAAAAGCGCTGCAGGTATTTCCGATCGACCTGAACGGCCGTACCTGTGTGGATATCGGCGCCTCGACCGGCGGCTTTACCGACTGTATGCTGAAAAACGGAGCGAAAAAGGTCTATGCCATCGACTGCGGCTACGGGCAGTTAGCTTATTCGCTCAGGCAGGATCCGCGCGTGATCAATATGGAGCGGACCAACATCCGCAATGTGCTTCCTGCGGATCTTTCGGAAAAGGCAGATTTTGCCTCTGTCGATGTATCCTTTATCTCCCTGAGGCACGTTTTTCCCGTAATGCATACGCTGCTGACGGAAGGCGGCCTCGCCGTGTGCCTGATCAAGCCTCAGTTTGAGGCAGGACGCGAAAAGGTCGGCAAAAAGGGCGTAGTCAGGGACAAGAAGACCCATGCGGAGGTGATCCGTTCGGTCATCCGCATGGCAGCGGAAGAGCGTTACGAGATCCTCGGACTTGATTATTCGCCGGTAAAGGGCCCCGAAGGCAACATCGAATACCTGCTGTTTCTGAAAGCAGAAGAAACCATGACAGATGAGACCGTTCCGCAGCCTTTTCTTTCGGAAGAAGAGATCAACAGTCTTGTGGAAAAGTCTCATCATGCTCTTGACGTCTGAAACGGCTCAGGGAGGAGAAAATGAAGCATTTTTATCTGCACAGCAATCTGGCCAGGGATGAGGGGTATCGGTTCCGCTCGCAGGCGGAACGCTGTCTTACGGAGAAGGGCGGCATCTGTTATCCTTCGGATGTCTATCCTCATCCGCCTGCAGACACGGAATGCGTGGTAGTGCTCGGCGGCGACGGGACCATGCTGCGCACGGTACGGAGATTTACCGATCTGAATGTCAAATTCATCAGCATCAATACCGGCCACGTCGGTTATCTAGCTGCCGGCGGGATCGATACGATCCCGCAGATCGCCGATGCTCTGATCCGGGACGATTATGTTACGGAAAAGCGCATGGAGATCTATGCGCGCCTGCTTCGCGGCGAACGCTCGTTGGCAAGACACCGGGCCTTGAACGAGATCGTGATCGGCCGCAGTTATTCCGGCAAGATCGTTTCCCTGAAGCTCAGCCTGAACGGGCAGGTCCTGACCAGCTACCGCTGTGACGGGCTGATCATTTCTACCCCGACCGGATCAACGGCTTACAGCTTTTCCGCCGGCGGCCCCATCGTCGAGCCGACAGCAAGACTGTTTGTCGTGACCCCTATTGCTTCTCATTCTCTGAATAACCGCAGCCTTATCCTGTCCCCCGAGGACAGGCTGACGGTCGAGATCGTCGGTAAACCCGGCAGCTCGCACAATGACTATCAGGTCTCCTTTGACGGAGATAAAAAAGTACCGCTGCTCCCCGGAGACCGCGTTTCGATCGCCGAAGCGGACTGCAGCATTACCCTGATAAAGCTGAAAGACCGCAGTTTTGTCGAAACGCTGCGGAGCAAGCTCACGATATAGTAAAGGACGATTATGCTGAGGCAACTACATGTCAGGAATTTTGCTCTGATCGATGAGGCTGCGGCAGAGTTTACGCCGGGGCTCAATGTGCTGACCGGTGAAACGGGCGCCGGCAAATCGATCCTGATCGACGCCCTCGGCTCGGCGCTCGGACAGCGTGCCGGTGCGGAGGTCATCCGTAAAGGCGCTGAGAGTGCTTATACGGAGCTGGTTTTTTCTACGGACGATATCCCGCCGGAACGGTTAAAGGAGCTTGACATCGAGCCTGAGGACGGCCAGCTGATCGTGGCAAGGCGCATTTTCCCCGGAAGAAACGTATACCGGATCAATGACGAAACGGTAACTGCCGGAAGAGTGAGAGCGTTGACCGAAGTGCTTTTGGATATCCACGGACAGCACGAGCACCAATCGCTTATTAAAAGCAGCCGGCAGCTTGAGATCCTCGACAGCTTTGCCGGAAATGAGGCGGCGGTGCTGAAAGAGCGCTGTGCGGAAAGCTTTCGCCTGTTCAAAAAAGCGGAAGAGGAGCGGGCTGCTTTTTCCCTTAGCGAAGAGGAGCGCCTCCGTCAGGCCGATTTTCTGGATTACGAGATCGCCGAGATCGAATCCGCCGCGGTAAAGCCGGGTGAAAAGGACAGCCTCACCGACGAATTCCGGCGTTTGAGCCAGGGAGAAAAGATCGAGCGCGCCGTCAGCTCCGTCCTGACGGAGATTTCGGAGCAGGTGTCCGATGCACTTGCCCGTGCGGCCCGTCAGCTGAGTCCGGTTGCCGGATTAGACCGCCCGCTGCAGAGCTTAAGCGAGCAGCTGAGCACGGTCGAAGACCTTACCTCCGGCCTTATCCGCGACGCTTCGGCTTATCTTCGGGAAAACAACTTTGAAGCGGCGCGTTTGGAAGAGATATCCGACCGCCTTGATCTCATCCACCGGCTGGAAAGCAAGTACGGCGATCTTTCTGATCGGGGAGAGGAGATCCTTGCAAAACGTCTGGAAGAGCGCCGGAGGCTGACCGAATACGAGGAATTGCTCGGGAAAGCCGAAAAAGCCCGGGAAAAGGCGTTTTACGAGCTCTCAGAGGCATGTCACGCACTTACCTCATTGAGAAAAAATGCCGTCCCCGCCCTGCAGGACGCCATTACCGGCGCGCTGCATGAGCTGAATTTTCTAAGCGTTGATTTTAGGATCTCTCTGACCGATACCGCCGAGCCCTCCGCAAACGGGCGTGATAAAGCCGAATTTCTGATCTCACTCAATCCCGGCTCCGAGCCCGCTGCCCTTGCCAAGGTCGCCAGCGGCGGAGAACTGAGCCGAATCATGCTTGCCATTAAAACGATCCTTGCGGACAAGGATGAGATCCCCACCGTGATCTTTGACGAAATCGATACCGGCATCAGCGGACGGACGGCACAGTTAGTCGGCAGGAAGTTAAAGGAGATAAGCCGGTACCGTCAGGTGCTGCTGATCACCCACCTTCCCCAGATCGCCGCGCTTGCCGATACGCATTTCGGGATAGAAAAATGGACTGACGGTCAAAAGACCTATACGGGGATCAGAAGGCTCGATGAAAGGGCTTCGGTCGCCGAGCTTGCCAGGCTCCTCAGCGGCGATGAGGTCACGGGCAGCGTATTAGAGGCAGCCAAAGAGATGAAACGATCGTTCGATCCTTAGTTATCCACTTCGGAGCAGCAAAAAAGAGCATACTTGCCGTTAAAAATGGGCAAAACATGCTCTTTTTTCTGATGTGGAAAAGCTGCGCGGACGTTACGGCCTAAGGCCCGGCTGTCAGCGGAAGGTTCGGATAAGGGCGATCACTTTACCGACAATGCGGCAGTCCGGCACGATGATCGGCTCCATGGCATCATTCTCCGGCTGCAGACGGATGCAGCCGTTCTCCTTATAAAAGCGCTTGATGGTAGCCGAGTCATCGATCAGAGCGACTACAATCTCGCCGTTTGAGGCGTCGGCCTGCTCCTGAACAAGGATCCGGTCGCCGTTCAGGATCCCCGCATTTATCATGCTTTCGCCATGGACCTCAAGCATAAAGACATTTTGAGCACCGGAGGGAAGCTCGGAGGCCGGGTAGGGATAATAGCTTTCAATGTTTTCCTGTGCCAGGATCGGCTCGCCGGCTGCCACGCGGCCGACTAAGGGAACGGAAAACATTTCCTGACGCCCGACGCCGTAAAAATCGTCATCGGCGATCTCAATCGTACGCGGCTTGGTGGGGTCGCGGCGGATGTAGCCCATCTTTTCCAGCGTTTCAAGATGGGCGTGGACAGAAGAGGTGGACTTCAGACCGACAGCGGAACAGATTTCCCGAACCGCCGGCGGATAGCCCTTGGTAAGGATCTCCTGTTTGATATAAGTAAGGATCTCCTGCTGCTTCGAGGAAAGATCATCTCTTTTCATACCAATACCCCCTTTTGCCTTTAGAACGATAAAGCCTCATAAAGACATGATCATCATAACATAGCCGTACAGGGATGTCAAACGTATGTTCGCGAAAATTTGTTCGATTTTTTTAGAAAAAGGGTTGACAAACATTTGTTCGAGTGTTATATTTAGCTCGAAATCGAACAGATGTTCATCCCCATGAGGAAGCAATGCCGTTGATAAGGGAAGGGAAGGAGAGAATGATGTACCGGATGAATCGCAGAAGAATGTCGAAACAGCAGATGATGCGAATGCTTATTGTGACCGCTGTTCTGATCGTGATCGCCGTCATCGTCCTTTTCCGGAACCGTGTCGTGGCTGACGCACCGGCTCAGGCCCCGGTCTACCACATGATCACCGTTGAGAAGGGCGATACGCTCTGGGATATTGCCGAGCGCTTCGTGCCGGAGGGCTCCGGCCGCGAGATCTCCGCTTATGTGGAGAATATCCGCTGCATGAACAAGCTTCGCCGTGATGAGCCGCTTCAGATCGGCCGTTCCCTCCTTGTCGTCTGCTATACGGATGAAATCAGCTGATCGCCCGAACCAGGGAATGCTTACCCCCACACATATCCCTGTTTCCTCTGCACAGGCGGAGCTTTATCCGCCGCTGCAGCATAAAGCAGTGCCCGGCTTCCGGACCCTGCTTTATGTTTTTTTTACGCGGTCTAGAGAGACGCCGGTCTTTATTCTCGCCTACTGCCTGCGGCAATAAAATGCATTTATCATTCTTCCTCATCCGACGTGCCGTGCTTTTCCGTGCCGCCTGTTTCGGATTCGCTGCCCGGGTATTTTTCTCTGAGCTTAACGGCGTTTCGCTGCGCCCGGAGCATATAATCGTTCGTTGCCGCATAATGCTTTTTAGTGGTATTGACATCGGAATGACCGAGCACACTGGCCACCAGATAAATATCATTGGTTTCCTGATAAAGGCTCGTTCCGTAGGTGCTGCGCAGCTTATGCGGCGTTATTTTTTTCAATGTCGTTACGGTCTGGGCATACTTTTTCACAAGATTTTCGACTGATCTGACGTTAATGCGGCGCAGCTGCAGAGAGAGGAAGAAAGCGTTTTCATGACCTTCGCGCGGATTCATATTTTTTCGCTCGTCATAATAGATCTCCAGAGCGTCAGCGACCTCGTCACTGAAATAAACGATCGCCTCCTTGCCGCCCTTTCGATGGACATGGACGCCCATATTCGTAAAATCAACATCTTTGATATCGAGGCCGACACATTCCGACACCCGAATGCCGGTACCGAGCAGAAGAGAGAGAAGAGCAAGGTCTCTGTTTTTTGTCTTTTCGTGAAAGGCCTGCTGCTTCTCGGTCAGTCTTTCACCGCTTTCAACCTGATCGAGCAGGTCGGCGACCTCATCGATATCAAGGCGGATGATCTCTTTTTCCGGAATCTTCGGGAGCGGTATCCGGGATGCGGGATTTGAATCGACCATTTCCTTTTGATAAAAATAATTATACATGGTCTTGATCGAACTGATCTTGCGCATCAGACCGCGGGAATGATTAATATGCTCCTCGCCGTCCTCCGAAACGTAATATTTCAGATGATCCATATAAGCCTCAAGGTCAATCGGTCTGACCTGCTCCAGCATGGATATTTCAAGCTCCTGCATAATTTTCCCCTTGAAATACGGGTGGTTCTGCAGAAGATAGTCAAAGAAGACCCGAAGATCGTAGGCATAGGCAATTCTTGTCCGGCTTGAGGTGTTCGGCTCGATCCCGCGAAAAAAATAGAATAAAAAAGGGGGAAGCGAAGCCTCGATCTCCCTCAGCTTCATCGTATTACGGATATCGACCTGTTCATGATAAGGCCTGCTTGCTGCCATAAAATCCTCCCTTTCCGTAAAAACACCGGCAAAAACAACGGATCCGCCTTTTTTCACGATATAAACAATTTGTTATGACACTAACTATTCGCGAAATCCTGTCGCGGGCAAAATAGTCAGACAATTTTCTTTTCCGGCCATCCGGGGATATTTCCTCTTAAAATCGCGGAATGCATTCGGTCACGGGCGCCGGGGTTTTCCCGTGTGATCTCGTTGATCAGCTGCTTGACGTATTCCCGTCTGGTGTTTCCGTCTGCCGGACAGGGGTTTTTGAATACGGGAAGGCGGTTTGTTCTTGCATAGCCTTTGATTTCCGATTCATCGACATACATCAGCGGGCGAATGACCGTCAGCTCCGTACGGTCAAGATAAGCGACAGGCGGAAAGCAATACAGACGGCTTTCATAGATCAGGCTTAAAAACAGGGTTTCCACCATATCATTCTTATGATGGCCGTAGGCGACCTTATTGCAGCCACGTTCCTTCGCCGCAGTGTTGAACGCGCCCTTGCGGAGCTTTGCGCAGAGAGAGCAAGGATTCTTTTCCTTGCGGTCCTCAAAAACGATTTCGGCGATCGACGAAGGAACAACGGTATAAGGTACCGAAAGGCTGTCACAGAGCTGTTCGATGGGCTTCAAACCATAAGCAGCCTCCGGAAATCCCATATCGACCGTGATGGCTTCAAGCGAGAATGCCTTCGGATAAAAACGCCGCAGTCCGGCTAACGCTGTCAGCAGCGTCAATGAATCCTTCCCGCCGGAAATGCCGACGGCAATTTTATCCCCTTCATCGATCATTCCGTAATCATCGATCGCCTTACGGCTCAAGCTCATCAGTCGCTGAATATCCATAAAAACCCCTTTTCTTGTCGCTATCTTTTCGTTAAAGTTGACTTTCGCGAATAGATAAATTATAAGACAAAAAGAAAGGAAAACAATGACTAAATTTAAGTACGTAATATATACTCTCCTACTACTGGCAGTAATACCAGCAAAAGCACACGCGGCACAAAGCACAGTAACTACAAGCATACCTGTAACAGGTGGAAACGCATTAGAAGCAAGAACACAAACATACACACAAATAAAGCCAACTAATGTAGATTACGAATATTCAGACTTAAACGAATTTTCAGAACCCTCAACAGTACATGCAACATACGAAATATCACACACAATAAATATAAACAATATACAAACAAGCAAATACTATAACGGCGCATTTTTAATTGAAATTAATATAACACCTAACTGGAACGAGTTAAACATGAGCGTAACAAAACAAACATTTATACCAAACAAAAGTGAAGGCTTAAACGCATATCTATACCCATATACGGGAAATAGATTTAGAATAGCTATAGTAATGGATAACTTCAAATCAAAATCGGGGCTAATAGACGTAGGACAAATTATAACAACGTACTCAGGAACGAGCACACATTATATA
>JAZRYN010000096.1:0-4327 GCA_045600745.1 Lachnospiraceae bacterium | reverse complement strand
ATCACCGGAGCCGAAGAACCCGCCGGACCTCTTGCGCAGCCCGCGCAAGTCGAGACGCAGACCGCAGCACATGGAGCGCACGTCGCTCGGCTCCATATCCGAGTTGATATAGTTGGAGAAATACGGAGTACCGTATTTTGCAGTCATTTCGAAGAGAAGCTTGTTGTTCTCCGTGGGGCTCCAGTCGAAATCTTTGGTAATGGAATAGGTCGGGATCGGATACTGGAAGCCACGGCCGTTGGCATCGCCTTCAATCATGATCTCGATAAAGGCCTTGTTGACCATATCCATTTCCCTCTGGCAGTCGCCGTAGGTGAAGGCCTGCTCCTTGCCTCCGACGATAGCCGGAAGGTCAGCCAGATCCTTCGGCACGACCCAGTCCAGCGTGATGTTGGAGAAGGGCGCCTGCGTGCCCCAGCGGCTGGGCGTGTTGACGCCGTAGACAAAGCTCTGGATGCACTGCTTGACTTCCTTCTGGCTCAGATCGTCGATCCGGACAAAGGGCGCGAGATAGGTGTCGAAGGAGGAAAAGGCCTGAGCACCGGCCCATTCGTTCTGCATGATGCCCAGGAAGTTGACCATCTGATTGCAGAGCGTGGAGAGGTGGGAGGCGGGAGAGGAGGTGATCTTTCCGGGCACGCCGCCGAGTCCTTCTTCAATGAGCTGCTTTAAGCTCCACCCGGCACAGTAGCCGGCCAGCATGGACAGGTCGTGCAGGTGGATGGCCGCGCTGCGGTGCGCCTCGGCAACTTCCTCATCGTAGATCTCGCTCAGCCAGTAATTGGCCGTGATAGCGCCCGAGTTGGAGAGGATGAGTCCGCCGACGGAATAGGTGACGGTGGAATTCTCCTTGACACGCCAATCGTTGATCTGCAGATAGTTATCCACCAGATCCTTGTAGTTGAGCAGGGCGGAGTTGACATTGCGGACTTTTTCCCGCTGCTTGCGGTATAAAATGTAAGCCTTGGCAACGTCAGCGTAGCCCGCTTCGGACAGGACCTTTTCAACACAGTCCTGGATATCCTCGACGGCGATGGTATCATTTTTGATCTTGTCTTCGAAATCGGCGGTGACACGGAGCGCAAGCATATCGATGACCGTCGGATGATAAGGCTTGCCGGTCGCTTCAAAGGCCTTGGTGATCGCCGCGCTGATCTTCTTGATGTCGAAATCGGTGATTTTACCGTCGCGCTTGACTACTTGATACATAATTTCTCCTCTTTGACGGGCACATTACCCGGAATATTTCCCTCGTTTCTGCACAGGCAGAAAAGAACGCCGCAAAGCGGCGGCTTACGATAACTATAACAAAGCAAAAGCAGCTTGTCAATATGTAGCGAGGAGAAAAAAATAAAAACACAAGATATTGTGGTCGGAGAAAAACGGAAGAATCAGTCCATGCCGCGGATGGCGGCGGCGGAAACATAAGGACGGATGATCTCCGCATAGCGCTCCATGTCGGCACGGGAGGGGGCGGAAAGGCCGCCGGCAAGAACACTGTCCCGGTCGGTATAGCATTGCAGGAAATAACGCTCGGCGCCGCGGATCATTTCTCCGATGCCGGTAAAGGAGGCGTCGTCATGCAGCTCCTTTACGACGGTCGTGCGGAACTCGTAGGGCACTTTTCCTTCCCGAAGAAGAGAGATGCTGCGCCTTACGGCAGCCAGGCTGTCGCGGAAATCGTCGCCGGCCCGGTCTCTGCCGACCGTTGCCGCATAGCGCTCCGGCGAATTCTTGACGTCCATCGCGACATAATCCACAAGGCCTTCCCCGATAAGCGCGGAAAGCCTGTCCGGGTGCGTCCCGTTGGTGTCAAGCTTAACGGCATAGCCCAAGGCCTTGACGCTTCTTAAAAGAGCGGGAAGCTCCTGCCGAAGGAGCGGCTCGCCGCCGGTAAAGGCAGCGCCGTCCAGAAGGCCGCGGCGGCTCTCCAGAAAAGAAAGAAGCGCCCGGTCATCCATGACGGCCTCGGCATTCATATCCAAAAGGTCGCTGTTGTGGCAGAAAGGACAGCGAAAATCGCAGCCCGCCAGAAATACCGTGCAGGCAACGCGGCCGGGGAAGTCCAAAAGGGTCATTTTCTGCAGTCCGTGGATGAGCATGAGGGCACCTCGCAAAAGCTTTCTGTCAGCGTCATAGCATATTTTGACAAAAACTACAAGAAATTTCTTCAACCGGCTTGACCGAACACGTGTTCGATGATATAATGCAGGCAAGGAGTGAGGAAGATGGAGAGAATGTATCTGCGCATCCCGCTCGCCGTGGATGCCCGGTTTCAGTCGGACGGCTCCTTCATCCCTCTCAAAGTCCTTTACCGCGGCATGAGCTTTGAGATCACAAGAGTATTAGGGAAAAGGAGACGCTGCCCGCCGGGGGTTCGGGCCGTTGCTTCCGTGGAATATTCCGTTATGGTAAACGGACGGGAGCAGAAGATCTATTTTGAAGCCGAGAGCAACAGCTGGTTCTCGGTGAAGGAGGTCTACCGTGGATAAGGTGATCATGCACAGTGACGCGAACAGCTTTTATGCGTCCGTCGAGGCGGCGCTTGACCCGTCACTGCGCGGAAAGCCGGTGGCTGTCTGCGGTGATCCGCAAAGACGGCACGGTATCGTTCTTGCGAAATCGGAACCGGCCAAAAAGGCAGGGGTGAAGACGGGCATGGCCAACTGGCAGGCCAGAGCGCTTTGCCCCGGCCTGATCATCGTACCGCCGCAATATGAATGGTACCTGAGATATTCGACCTTTCTGAAAGAGATCTACAGCCGCTACACCGACCGGATCGAGCCCTTTGGCCTTGATGAATGCTGGCTGGATGTCAGCGGGGCCGGCCGTGAGCCCGGAGCCCTTGCTGACGAGATCAGGACGGCAGTCAGAGAGGAGCTCGGCATTACGGTCAGTATCGGCGTTTCCTTCAACAAGGTATTTGCCAAGCTTGGCTCGGACATGAAAAAGCCGGATGCCGTGACATTGATCACGCCTGAAAACTACCGGGAGAAGGTGTGGCCGCTGCCCTGCTCCGATCTGCTGTTCTGCGGACCGGCGACCACGAGAAAGCTTCGTACGATCGGCGTACATACGATCGGCGAGCTGGCGGCGCTGCCGGAGCCGCTGATTCTTGAACAGCTCGGCAAAAACGGCCGAATGCTCTGGCTCTGCGCACGTGGAGAGGGCGAAACGGCCGTGGCGATGAAGGACGCGCAGACGGAAGCCAAATCTCTCGGTCACGGGATCACCTGCGCAAGTAATGTCGAAAATTTTGAGCAGGCACACAAGGTCATCGTGGCACTGACGCAGGATATCGGCTACAAGCTGCGGCTCTCCGGCATGAAAGCGGGCGGCGTGAGCCTGACGGTCCGGGACAGCGAGTTGTCCTTTCAGAGCTGGCAGAAAAGATTCGAGCGGCCGACGCAGGACGAATCGATCCTGATCGGTGCGGCTGACGGCCTCCTGCGCGGCGGTTATCACTGGATGCAGCCGCTGCGGATGCTGACGGTCTCGGCGATCTACCTCTCCGGGGCAGACAGACCCGAACAACAGAGCCTGTTTGTCGATTACAAGGCAGAAGAGAAGCGGGAACGGCTTCATGAAGGTATCGACCGGATCCGTGGCCGCTACGGAATGAACGCCATTCTTCCGGCCAGTCTGTTGGATGAAGACCGGATCTCGGCGGAGCCGGGCTTTTCCGCTCTTCCCGGGAGCCATAACCGGATGCCGGACAGGCTGCCGCCGGGAGAGCTTAAGGACAAAAAGTGAAAAGGAGCAAAAGCGTACCCGAAGACAAGAGTTAGCCGGATGCATAGAAAAAACATGAATCAGGACAGACGGAATTACGGAATAGACGCATTGCGGATACTGGCCATGTTTATGGTCGTGCTGCTGCACACGACAGAGAGCGCAAGAAATATGGCGGAGGCCGGTTCGCCGGCCTATTATTGGATAATGCTATTTCGCATTGCGGCTTATCCCTGCGTAGATATCTTTGCCCTCATCAGCGGCTATACGGGCGGGAGCAGACCGTTAAGATTTTCCGGAATTGCCCGGGTCTGGCTCCAGGTCGTCTGGCATACGCTGCTTATTACCGCGGCCACGGCCTTATTTAAGCCGGAATGGATCGGCGAGGATTCCTGGAAAAAGGCTTTCTTTCCGGTCAGCACCAAAGAATACTGGTATGTTACCGCCTACTTTATCATGCTCCTTTTTGTTCCGCTCGTTCACTGGATCCTGAAACGTATTCCGGACTGGGCGCTGTGGAGCATCGTTTTGATCCTGCTCTTTTTCAATTCGTTCCTGGCAACGGTCCTTGGCCGTTCCTTCGAAGTCGGAGGCC
>JAZRYN010000095.1:0-6933 GCA_045600745.1 Lachnospiraceae bacterium | reverse complement strand
AGCTTTTCGCATTCCTCAAGAAGCGCCATGGCCTGCTCGAAGGGGAGCTCGGGAAAGAGTTTGCGGGCAAAGGCGTCCATCGGCTGGCCGAGCAGCCCCTTAAGGACCTCCTTATCGACCTCACGCTTCATTTCGGGATGCGTTATGATCGAAGCGTTCCACGAATCCACGATCAGGTCCACCGCGTCCCATAGCGTTCCGTCCATATCAAAGATGACCCATTTATTCTCCAACGGCACTCACCTCGTTTCCTTCAATTCTCTTCCTGCCTCGCGTTCCATGTCACGTTTTGCAAGCGTCTCCCGCTTGTCGTAGAGCTTTTTGCCCCGTGCAAGGCCGATTTCGACCTTGACCAGCGAGCCCTTGAAATAAACCTTCAGCGGGACGATGGTATAGCCCTTCACCTTGACCTGCTGCGACAGCTTGCGGATCTCGTAATCATGAAGCAGGAGCTTTCTTGTACGAAGGGGATCCCGGTTGAAAATATTCCCCTTTTCATAAGGACTGATGTGCATTCCCACGATCAGCATCTCTCCGCGCTTTTCCTCGATGTAGGACTCTTTCAGGCTGCATTTTCCGGCACGGAGGGATTTGACCTCGGTTCCGGCAAGCGAGATCCCCGCCTCCCACGTGTCTTCGATGAAATAATCGTGGTAGGCTTTTTTATTTTGAGCGATAAGCTTTACGCCTGAGCTTTTTGCCATTTCATTTCCTCCCAGAGTCAGAAAAAGGGTGCATGGCCTGCCATGCACCCTTTCCGAAGCGGAACTTACTGCAGAATATTGATCGCCAGCGCGAACACGAGGAACACGGCAAGCGTGATCCGGGTGAACTTTTTGAGCTGGCCCTCCTTCGTGCGTCCGGCATTCTTTGATGCGTAGCTGTCTGCGCTGTATCCGCCCGCGATGCTGCTGGAAAGGCCCTTTTCATCGCCCTCCTGCATCATCACCAGAACGATCATAACGATGCTATCAATCACCAGTAAAATGGATAAAACCGTAATAACTGCCTGCATAAAAAGCAACCTCCTCGAAGATGTGCCTTGCAATCATACCACTGTGCGTGAACAAATGCAAGCTTTTTCTTCCGGCGCGAATTATATTTCGCTTAAAATTCAGCGGTTTCCCGCCTGCCGCCGTCTTTTTCCGCTTTCCGGCGCCCTGATGAGCCCGCAAGAAGCGCAAAGCTATGCGGGCGGGCTATCCCGTTTTCCGGAGAAAAACAGGTCTATCCCCTGATCTCGATGCCCAGCCTGAATTTCAGATTGCCGAGGATCTTCTTCACATAGCGCTCCTCCGTTTCCGGATCTAACGGCTTTTCTCCCTGCCGGAAGGAGATCTTGAAGGACATGCTCTTTTTTCCGATGCCGACCTGAATTCCCCGGTAAATATCGAACAGCTCGACGGCCGAGACCTGCGCGCAGGCCTTCTTGATCTCCTCCTCGATCTCGCCGCAGTCAGCGTCCTCTGCTGCCACGAGCGACAGGTCGCGTTTAACATCCGGCAGAGTGGGAATCGACTGATATTTTATTCCGGCAGGAATATGCGCGGCAAGCCTTTCATAATCCAGCTCCCCGAGAAAGATCTTGTAGTTTTCTTTACTGTCTCGCGGAAGGTCAAGCTCTTTCGCCATGATATTGGCGATCTTGCCGAAGCAGCCGATCCGTTCGCCCTCGCAGAGCACATAAGCCGCGATCCCCGGATGAAGATACGGAACATCCTCTGCCCGTTCATAGGTAAAACGGCAGCTCAGAGCTTCGGCCAGATCTTCAAAGGCTCCCTTGAAGCTGAAGAAGTCTTCCTCTTCGCCGAAGGCCGCAAGGCAAAGGTGCTTTGTTTCCTTCGGCAGCTGCCGGTGCGGCGCCTGTTCGGGCGTGTAGATATTCGCTAATTCAAAGAGCCTGCCCTCGGTATTCCCCTTTTTCAGATTGCCGACAACGACCTTTAAGAGCGACGGCGCAAGGAGCGTGCGCATGATCGTATAATTTGCATTGATCGGGTTCATGATCCTGACAAAGGAACGCTCCGGCGCATCCTTCGCAAGATGAAAAGCGTTAAGCTCCTCTTCCGCGTAGAACGACATCGTCATTGCCTCGCAGAAGCCCTCTGCACAGAGCGCGTTCTTGACACGGTCCTCCTGCTTGCCCTCCGCTCTTTTTCCGCCGTTCGTCACCGTGGAATCGGTCAGGAAGGTCGGTTTGATGTGCTGAAAGCCGTACATGCGGATGAGCTCCTCCGCCAGGTCCGGTTCCCCCACTTCAATGTCTTCCCGCCATCTCGGTGCGGTAACGGTCAGCCTTTCGCCGTCCTTTTCCACCTTGAAATCCAGCCGTCTGAGAATATCAAGCGCCGTTTCTTCGGGGATCCGCACGCCCAGGATCTCATTGATGCGGGAAAGATCGGCAGTGAAGGTCTTCCCCTCCTTCGGCTCTCCGGCGTCACAGTCGTAACGGTTCGGGGCAATATCGCCGCAGTCAAGTTCCTCGATCAGGTGCAGCGCCCGTTCCATGCCGAGCTCTACGGTATATTCGCTGATGCCTTTTTCGAAATGGCCGGAGGCGTCGGTATTCTGACCGAGGCTGCGTGCCGTTTTGCGGACGCTGTCACGGGCAAATTTTGCCGCCTCGAAAAGCAGCTCCTTCGTCCGGTCGGTGATCTCGCTGTTCAGTCCGCCCATGACGCCCGCAAGCGCCACCGGCTTTTCGCCGTCGCAGATAACGAGATTTTCCGGCCCCAGCTTAAAGGCTTTTCCGTCCAGCGTTGTGATGCTCTCGTCCGCTCTCGCCCGCCGGACGATGATCTCCCGGCTCTCCAGCGTATCGCGGTCAAAGGCGTGCATGGGCTGACCGGTCTCCAGCATGACATAGTTGGTGATATCCACAATATTGTTGATGCTGCGCAGGCCGCAGAGAGCAAGCGCCCTCTTCATCCAGCGCGGGCTTTCGCCGATACGCAGATCGCGGACCTGATGGCCGAGGTAGCGGGGGCAGAGCTCAGGCGCCTCCACACGGATGGAAAAGCCCTCCACCGGAGCGCCCTTTTCCTCATAGTCAAGCGCAGGCATTTTAAACGGCTTGTTCAGGATCGCCGCGACCTCGCGCGCGGTGCCGAGGACAGACTGACAGTCCGGTCTGTTCGCCGTTACGTCAATATCGAAAATGCAGTCATCAAGACCGACGACCGGCGCAATCGGCTCACCGGGAACCGTATCCTTCGGAAGCTCCAAGAGTCCGTAGTATTCGGCGCCGGGGTACAGGTCATCGTTCAGGCCGAGCTCTTCACCGGAGCAGAGCATGCCCGCAGAAGGAATGCCGCGCAGCGGTTTGGCCTTGATCACGACGCCTCCGGGCAGATGCGAGCCGTCCAGCGCCGCCGGGGTATGCATGCCGGCATAGACGTTGTCCGCACCGGTACAGATCTGAATATCATGGCCGTACTCCCCACAGTCGACCAGACAAAGATGCAGATGCGTCCCCTCTATGGGCTCGCAGCTTGTTACGACGCCGACCACAACGCGCTCGATCTCCGCATCCGGACGTATCAGCTCTTCGACCTCGAAGCCGCAGCCGAACAGCTTTTCCTCTAACTCCTCCGGCGCAATATCAATATCCACATACTTTTTTAACCAGCTGAAAGGTACCTTCATCTCCGCAACCTCCTCAATCCTTGAACTGCTTCAGGAACCGCAGATCATTTTCAAAGAAAAGTCCGATATTCCCGATTCCGTATTTCAGCATCGCGATGCGCTCAATGCCTATCCCGAAGGCAAAGCCGGAGTACTTCTCCGGATCGATCCCGCAGGCGCGGAGCACGCTTTGATGAACGACGCCGCTGCCCAAGATCTCGATCCATCCGGTGTGCTTGCAAAGACTGCAGCCCTTTCCACCGCATTTGAAGCAGGAGACGTCGACCTCGGCGCTCGGCTCGGTGAAAGGGAAATAGCTCGGCCGAAGCCTCGTCTTCACGTCCTGTCCGAATATCTTCTGCACGAACACATCCAGCATGCCCTGCAGGTCGCCGAGCGTAACATGCTCATCCACCACGAGGCCCTCCATCTGGTGGAACATGGGGCTGTGGGTGGCGTCGCTGTCGGAGCGGAAGACACGTCCGGGGACAAGGACCTTAAGCGGCGGCTTCACCTCGTCCATATAGCGGATCTGACCGGCGCTCGTCTGCGTGCGAAGCACGATATCCTCCGCGACATAGAAGGTATCCTGCATATCGCGTGCAGGATGGTTCTTCGGCACGTTCAGCCGGGTGAAATTATGCTCGTCATCTTCGATCTCGGGGCTTTCGTATATCTCAAAGCCCATACCCGCGAAAACGTCGATGATCTCATTCTTTGTTATGGTGATCGGATGAAGGTTTCCCGCCGGGCGGCGCCTTGCCGGAAGCGTGATGTCCACGCGTTCCGCGCGGTTTTTCGCCTCCATCTCTAACGCCTCGATCACGGCTGCCCGCGCTTCGTAGCGAGCCTGCACGAGCCCCTTGAACTCATTGATGACCTTCCCCATTGCCGGTCTTTCCTCCGGAGAAAGCTTGCCGAGATCCTTCATCAGCTCGGCGATCCTGCCCTTTTTCCCCAGATAATTCTGCCAGACCTCGGTCAGCTCCTCTTTGCTGCCGGCAGCGGCTAATGCTTCTTCGATCCCCGCCTTCAGTTCTCTGATCCGTTCTTCCATCTTCCCACCTCAACATTTTTTCGTCTGGAGGGCGGCCCCTCTTTTTCCAAAAAAATAACAGCGCCGCCCCAAAGGGACGAAGCTGCTGCTCCGCGGTACCACCCCGATTCCGCCATGCGCAGCCTATCCGCTGCCGCAGTGCGGCTCTCTTTTTGCCGGTAACGGGGCTTCCGGCCCGGACTACTGCGGCGCCATGCCGGTTCGAGGGGCTGCTCGGGAGTGAATCTACAGGGCTCTTACCGGAAGAGCTTTCAGCCGCCGACTCTTCTCTCTGGCCTGAAAAGACGCCTGTACCGTCTCCGTCAATGCATTTGCTTATGATGCCCTATTATTAACACGCCGCCTGCCGTTTGTCAAGAAACCGGAAGAAAAAAAACGGCTGCCTGTCTTTTTCATCATCTTCTCTCCGGTTTCTTTTGTTTTTTTCGGCAGATATGCTATGATGAGAAAAGAGATCGCCCGCCCGCGGGTCTTGATAAAGGAAGATAAAATGATCAGTCTGCACCCGAAAAATCTGCGTGAATTCAACCGGCAGCTGTTTGCCGGAACAGCCTTTGACGCTTTTCTTGTTCCGGAGGCACACTTTCACACGGCCTTCCGAACCGATATCGACGGACAGCCCTCCGTCCCTAAGGAGAGCGGGGAGGAAGCTCCCGCCTCCTGCATCCGCTGGAGCACGCTGCGCGGGCTTGCCTTAGCCATCGTGCACGGCACCGAGGCGCCGAGGAGCTTTTCCCTCGTCTTCAAGCTGCCCGATGAGGAGATCGTCCGCCTCCTCCCCGAGCTTGCCGCCGATCCGGCCGAAGTCGGCGGACTTTATCTGAACATCCGCTATGCCCGGGAAGAGCTAAGCATCACCACCGGCTGCCGCTTAAAGGTCTTCTCTCTGGACAAGACCTGGGAAAAGGCATGGGATCTCAAGGCCGAGGAGTATCTGAGGCAAAAGGGGCTCGTCTGAGAGCACGGAAGCCGCGCCTCCTCATCCCGCAAGGCAGTGCATAAGCTCGGCGGAAAACTCCACGCCGTCCGGGCGGTTTACGGCCGCGCAGCTTCCCCCGAGATTATCCATCGCCGCTTTCACGACCGACAGACCGATGCCGCTGCCCCCATAAGCCCGGGTGCGTGCCTTATCGGCCTTATAAAACTTATTCCATATCTTATCCATATCCTTCTCGGCAATCGGGTCGCCGGTATTGAATACGGAGATCATCACCCCGTCTGTCCCGCAGGCCTCCCCGCGTATCCGTATCGTTCCGCCCGGACTGACATACTGAAACGCATTGCTCAGGTAGTTCTGGATCACCTGCTCCCACAGATAATCGTCGGACTCGATCGGCAAATGCTCCGGCGCCTCGATCTTCAGCGCGACGCCCTCTTTTTGGCTGCGGAGCATAAAGGCTTCCGCCTCCCCCCTCAGCATTTCCGCCAGATCAAAGCGTTCTTTCGCTACGGTCATGCCGCGGGATTCCAGCTCATCCAGACTCAGGAGCTGCCGCACCATGCGGTTCATCTTGTCCGCCTCATCCGCGATCACCATGCAGTAGCGCTCGCGCATGACAGGATCCTCGCTGACGCCGTCTCTTAATCCCTCGGCGTAGCCCTGAATGACGGCGATCGGCGTTTTCAGCTCATGGGAAATGTTCGAGAGCAGTTCCTTCCGCTGGCGTCCGATCTCGTCCTTTTCCGCCACATCCTGCGCCAGTCTGGCATTGGCCGTTTTCAGATTTTCGATGGCGGTCTCCAACTTCGTTGCCATCTCATTCATATTGACGCCGAGCGAATGGATCTCGTCGCCGCCGCTGCCCTGAAAACGTTCGGAAAAATCAAGATCCGCCATCTTCCGGCTGAGCTGCGTCAGCTGCAGGATCGGCTTGGTCAGGCCGCCGGAAACGAAATACATCGTCAACGCACCGATAAAGACCGTTACCAGGCCGATCCGGATCAGATAAGTATTATAAAAAGCCGCCGTCTCGGCGATCTGTGCAAGCGGCACCGTCAGCACGTAATAGTAATCGCCCCCGGTCGCCGGATTCGCGTCGTCGGCGCCGACATAGCCGAGGCAGTCGATCTGTTCGGTTCCGGTGTAGCCGTCTCTTGTCCGGTAAATGCGGTAATCGGGGCCGTCGGCGTAGATCTCAAGTTCTTCCTGATCAACGCTCCCGCGAAGCGTTTTGAAAAGGCGGTCTGTCCCGCCCTGATCCGAAACGTTGCTGAACAGGATAAGGCTGCCGTATCCGCCGAGCTGGATGACG
>JAZRYN010000094.1:0-3349 GCA_045600745.1 Lachnospiraceae bacterium | reverse complement strand
TGCCGGCAGCGATCCTGCTTACGCACGGCCATTTTGACCACATGGGAGCGGCTTCTGCGCTTGCTGAAAGCCTGCAGCTTCCGATTTATGCTTACAGCGGAGAAAATGTACTGATGCGCGACCCCTCGGCCAACGGTTCGGCGTCGCTTGCCGGCTTTGAAGCCTCCTGCACGGCAGACCGGGAGGTAACGGAGGGGCAGATGCTGAAGTTAGCCGGCTTCCGGATAAAGGTGCTTCATACGCCCGGCCATACGGCGGGAAGCTGCTGCTATTATCTGCCGGACGAGGGCGTGCTCCTTTCCGGAGACACCCTTTTCCGTGCTTCCTACGGGCGCACCGATCTGGCAACCGGAAGCACTCCGGCTATCGTGCGCTCGGTCAGACGGCTCTTAAAGGAGCTGCCGGACGCTACGCTGGTCCTCCCCGGCCACATGGGCAGGACCACGATCGAGTATGAAAAAAAATACAACCCTTTATCGGAAACAACGCTATGGTAGGCTTTTATTTTCCGGACGGAAATGAAGAATTCGAATATGATGTGAGGGGACTGATCACCAGCTTTTTCCCCGGCGCGGAGGCGGTAAAGCTCCCCGGTAAGCCGGATGCGGAGGAGGCGTCTTCCTACGATCAGGTGCTGGAGATCCCCTCCTTTCCCGAGATCAGGGATAAGAGCGAGCGAAAAAACGAGACCAAACGCGCCTTTTACCGAAAGCTGTCGGCTCTTACGGGCGGCATGACGCTTCCCTGGGGGACGCTTACGGGCATCCGTCCGACCAAGCTCATCACGGCGTTTTTGGAATCGGGTCATCCGGAGGAGGATGAAAACGGACAGAAGGGCTACCGCAGCCTGATGAAGGAACGTTACTTGATTTCCGGTGAAAAGCTTGACCTCGCCGTCAAAATCGCCAAGGAAGAGCAAAAGATCCTATCCGGCATCCACAGCAGCGACGGCTTCAGCCTTTACTGCGGGGTGCCCTTTTGCCCGAGCCGCTGTCTGTACTGCAGCTTTACCTCTTATCCGATCGACCGCTTTGCGGACCGCGTACCGGATTATTTTGCCGCCTTATTCCGCGAAATGGAGGCGGTGAAGGATATATTTTCCGGACGGATCCTTGATACCGTATACATCGGCGGAGGGACTCCGACCGCAGTGACCGCCTCGCAGCTTGACGCACTTCTGACTCGCCTGACAACGACCTTCGACACCGCTCACCTGAAGGAATTTACGGTTGAAGCCGGGCGGCCGGACAGCATAACGAGGGAAAAGCTGGAGGTTCTAAAGGCCTTTAAGGTAGACCGCATCTCCGTCAATCCGCAGAGCATGAACGACCGGACGCTTTCGCTTATCGGAAGGCGGCACAGCGCGCAGGACACGGAAAGAGCGTTTCATCTTGCCCGCGAGATCGGCTTTGACAATATCAATATGGATCTGATCCTGGGACTTCCCGGCGAAGGGCCGGAGGAGGTCAAAGAGACCATCCGCCGGGTCATGGCCCTTGGCCCCGATTCCCTGACGGTACATGCGTTAGCCGTCAAGCGGGCTTCCCGCCTGAAAATGGAGGCGGTAGGCGCCGTTATTCCCGGCCCCGGACAGAAGGGCGCGGAGGAAATGATGAGGATAGCGGCGGAAGGCGCCGAAGCCATGGGAATGGTACCGTATTATCTCTACCGGCAAAAGAACATGGCCGGCAATCTGGAGAACGTCGGCTATGCCAGACCGGGCCGGGCCGGCCTTTACAATATTCTCATTATGGAGGAGAAGCAGAGCATTGCGGCGCTCGGAGCGGGTACGGTCAGCAAGGCCGTGCACGGGAACGGGCTGATCGAGAGGGCTGACGATGTTAAGGACCTCGGTGAATATATCGACAGAATTGATGAAATGATCGGGAGGAAGAAAAAATTATGGCGTTAAATAAGAATCCTGTCACCGGAATGAAGGATATCCTGCCCCGGGAAATGATCCTCAGGGACTATTTGATCAACCTGATCAAATCTACTTATGAGAGCTTTGGCTATACGCCGATCGAAACGCCCGTTGTCGAATCGCTCGGCAACCTGCTGAGCAAGCAGGGCGGCGATAACGAAAAGCTCATCTTCAAGGTGCTTAAGCGCGGGGAAAAGCTGAAGTTGGAAGACGCAAGGACGGAGGACGATCTTGCCGACAGCGGGCTTCGCTATGACTTGACCGTGCCGCTTGTCCGCTATTATTCCGCTCATGCAGCCGAGCTTCCGAAGCCCTTTAAGGCCCTGCAGGTCGGTCCGGTCTTTCGTGCCGATCGTCCGCAGAGAGGACGCTTCCGCGGGTTTTACCAGTGCGATATCGACATTCTCGGCGAAGCCGGAGCTGACGCCGAGACCGATCTGCTTTTAGCCACCTCCACGCTTCTCGGCCGGGTCGGCTTTTCGGGCTTTATCCTGCACATTAACGACCGCAGGATCCTTAAGGCAATGGCAGCGGCTTGCCGGATAAGCGAGGCCGATTATGACCGCGCCTTTATCATACTCGACAAGATGGATAAGATCGGTCTTGGCGGCGTATTAAAGGAAATGGAGGAAAACGGCTTTTCCGCCGACCAGACAGCGGCCTTCGAAAGCCTCTTTGCCTCCCTTGCGGATTCGGAAGATAAGCTGAGTGCTCTGGAAGAAAAGCTTAAAGTAGCGGCCGGAGAGGATTCTCTTGCGGACGCCGCAAAGGAGATCGCCGGCCTCCGCCGGATCATGAAAAACGTAAAAGCTGCCGCAACCGTTGACTTCGAGATCCGCTTCGATCCGACGCTTGTTCGCGGCATGAATTACTATACCGGCCCAATATTCGAGATCGAGCTGGCCGGACTCGGAAGCGCAGCGGGCGGCGGGGGCCGTTATGATGAAATGGTCGGCAAGTTTACGGGACAGAAGGTTCCCGCCTGTGGGATCTCGATCGGCTTTGAACGAATGATCACGATCCTGCTCGAAAACGGCTATGAGCTTCCGGACGCCAGGAAGAGAACGGTTTATCTGGTCGAAAAGGGCCTTTCCGAGGAGGCGATGACCACGATCCGCAAGGAGGCGGCTCAGGCTCGCCAAAACGGCGACGATGTTCTGGTGACGACCATGAATAAGAACAAGAAATTCCAGAAAGAACAGCTGACCGGAGAAGGCTGGACGGAGTTCAGGGAATTTTTTGCCAAATAGGGGAGCACCATGAATGACCGTGCCGCAACCGCTTCGGAAAAGAAAAAAGCAAAACGCAGAGCCGGCAGGAAAGCGGGCGGAGCCGTCCTTGCCTTTACGGCGGCGGGCGGGGTCTTTTTTTCCTTGCTCTTCGGGGCGCCGGGCGCTCTGCGTGGCGAGCCGCAGCAAGAGGGTC
>JAZRYN010000093.1:0-5528 GCA_045600745.1 Lachnospiraceae bacterium | reverse complement strand
CCCACAAGCGTGAGGCAGCTCACTCTTTCATAAAAAGAATAAAGATCTGCAACAAGAAAAAGCACAGAAAAACACCCAAGATACAACAAGAAAAACGGTGATTTTATACTTGACATATCGATGCAGCTTTGCTAAAGAATTTAGTTTAGAATGAATGCGCCGGCATAACGGCGTTACATATCTCACTCTACCATGAACGGTGCTGTATAGGGGGATTTCCTTCACAGCAAACCCCATTACTATATAAAAAACATATCAATAAATCGGCAGGAGGTCCATCATGGCAGAAGACCAGAACATCAAGAAGCAGGCAGTGGATGAAGATTATCCCATAGATCACGTCCCTGCGTCCGCGAGAAAAACATTTTTCTCTGTAGCAGCCGTCCTTTTAGGCATTACATTCTTTGCCCCGACGATGTCGACAGGAGCCCAGCTTGCATCAGCATTTACCTTCAGCAAGCTCATGTGGATCGTCCTCATCGGTAATCTTGTGCTCGGAATATATGTCTCCATGAATTGCGCTATCGGCGCCAAGACCGGTCTTGCTTCCGTTATGCTTTCCCGATACACCTTCGGTATCGGCGGAGCCAAATGGGCAGATGTACTCCTCGGCGGCACTCAGATCGGATGGTACGGGTATGTCTGTTCCTACACCGGCAACCTCTTTGCGACAGCATTCAACGCCCCCCGGCTCGAAATATGGTTCACGCTTGCCTGGGGCATCATCTTCGGCGTCACGGCCCTGTGGGGATATAAGGCGATGGAAAAGGTTGCCTATGTTGCCGTTCCTGCTCTCCTGATTCTTGTTGTATGTGTGCCTGTTCTTGCCACTCAGGCAAACGGCGGTATGCAGGCAATCGTAAATGCAGTGCCCTCCGCCGAGATGTCCGTAGCCAGCGCGCTTACCGCGATCGTGGGAACCTTTGCTTCCATGGGTACGCAGGCATGCAACTGGTCGCGCTTCTCGAAGAGTGTTAAGGCGGCCTTCTGGTCGGGCTTTGTCGCATTCATGATCGGCAATACCATCATGCTTCTTGCCGGAATCTTCGGCGGCCTCGCCTACGGCGAGTCCGACTTTATCGTAGTCATGCACAACACCGGACTGATTTTCTTCGCTCTGGTCGTGCTCACACTCAACATCTGGACCACTGCACACGCCGGTGCTTATGCGTGGGGAATAGCCGGGGCTGAAATGTTCAACAAGGAGAATAAGACGCCGTTCCTTCTCGGAGGCCTCATTATCGCCATCATCATCGGCGTCACTGGCTTTTATAATCGTTTGTTCGGCTTCCTGAATCTGCTCGGCGTTTTCATTCCGCCCCTCGGCGGCGCTATGCTCGGCGACTATTTCTTTGTCTACAAACGAAGAATCCCTAAGCTCGCCAGTGTTGAGTTCAAGACCTTCCGCATCGCTCCTGCAGCGGCATACGTGGCAGGCTGCATCGCCGCATATATCACCAACAATGCCGGTGTTGGCATTCCCCCGCTGTTCGGTATCATTCTGTCCGCCGTTCTGGTTCCCGCATTTGATGCTCTTCTGAGAGCCTGCAAGATTTCCGACCGTCATGTGATCAGGGAAAATGCAGAATATATCGAATAAGCTATGAATATCGGTAACCTTTTTGCCTTAAACGGTAAGATCACCACCGAGGCTCTGAGCGTGGTATGCGTTCAGTATGCCCCGACAGGCGCCCAGACCGTTGAAGAACTCAATGAAAATACAGCGACCATGCTGAACTATCTGAATATGTCCGTAAGCGCTTTTCCGGGCTGTGATATTGTGGTATTCCCCGAAGCATGCTTCCAGGGCTTTGCTCCGGTAAACTTTGAGGATGCACTCATGACGCCGGAAAGTCCTCAGCTGAAAGCGGTCTGTGACCGATGCAGGGCCCTCAGCGTATGGAGCGTTGTGGATTGTCTAATTAAGTGCGGCAAGACCTTCGAAAATACCGCCTATGTTATTAACAGCGATGGGGAGATCGTTCACAGATATGTCAAGATGAATCCGTGGATCCCGTTCGAAAACGCGGTGCCGGGTACGGAATGTACGGTGTGTGAAGGGCCGAAAGGCTCCCGTCTGGGCGTCATCATTTGTGCGGACGGAGATTATCCGGAGATCTGGCGTGAAGCCGCATACCGCGGAGCCAATGTAATAATCCGTCCAACGCATTACATGGATCCCTGGCAGACGGCCTGGGAGCTGACCAACAGAGCTTCCGCATATTTTAACCAGGTATATGTTGTCGGGGCTAACTGCTCCGGCCTTGCCCGAAATGAAGCCCGTTCCTGCTTTGGCAGAAGCATGATCGTCGGACCGGACGGCAACATCATCACAGAGGCTTCAAACGGCTGTCCAGGACTGATAAAGGCAGACCTCTATCCCGGTATCATCGATGCCATGCGCAGGCAGGCGGTACACAGCAGCCCGGTGTATTCATTCAATCATCGCGGCGCCAGCTCACCGGAGCTTAAGGGAGTGGGCGATCATACCCCCTATACGGCGTATGAGGAGGAGCGAAAATGACAAAAGAGGCTTATCCCGCATTGTTCCATTATATTCATAAGCAGATCTCTGACGTAGACTTTCCCGTCTCGAAGGAACGTCTGTTGGAAATAACAGGTGACAGGCAGGTCTTTGTTGATTGGAACACACAGGTTCCTTTAAGAACTTTTGTGGAACCGATCCCCCAGCAGGAATTTTCCTGCGCAGCCGATTTTTACTGCATGCTGATAGCGGCATTATGACGAAAAGAGTGAGCTGCCCACAAGCGTGAGGCAGCTCACTTCCTAAAGGACCTATTCCGCGAACGGGGCAGCCGTTTCAGCTCATGATGCTTGCTGATGCGGCCATCTTTCCCCGTCTGCAAAGCCGATTAACGATTCATCATTCCTGCTTTTTACTTACGCTCATCAAGATGACATTTAAGAGAAACGTTATCAGTAAAGGCAGCACCGGCAACACGTGTGTGCTGCCGGTGCTGCCTTGTGCCTCTGCCGCTTTTACTTACTGCGTGACTTCGTTGACCGTTCCGATGAAAAGAGGAAGAGCGGTCTCCGCGTCAACGATCATGTAAAGAAACGGACGATCAAGAATAACTTCCTTCGGTTCTGCCGGAACAGATGCTGCATCATTTACCGCAACTGCGGTTACGGCGCCTGCGCGGGTGCCCTGCTCGGCGACTTCAATGAAGGTCTTGTGAATGACCCCGCTGATGTACAGTTCGTTCGTTTCACTTAAAAGAGAAAAGTCGGCGTCACTATTGAAGGCGTCGGCCATGCCCATGCCTTTCAGACGGTCCTCAAGCTCGGCGGAGTAATCGTAAGTGAACTTCGGAAGCCCCGCAGAGACTGGCCTGACTTCGGCGGAGCCAAGGATCTCCGCGAGCTTATCCGCGTCAAGCCCGGCAACGAATTCGTCAAGAGACCGGTCTTCGGAAGGCAGGAGCGCAACGAATTTGTAGCCTCTGCCCTCATAGTATTTGGCAAAGCCGGTGAAATCTTTGCCGTTATAATATTCACTTTCTCCAGAACGCATCATGCTTACGTCTTGCACGTTTCCGTCAGCCTTTGTGAAATGCTCGTCATATACGGAATACTCGTCGTAGGGCTGTGCCCACAGGGCGTCAAAGCAGATCGCATTGACGAGAAGCAGACGGCAGTCCTCATCCAGCTTATCGACGATCTGCCGGATCATATCGTCGGTCTTATGAGAGACCCAGCTGTTGAGCGCTTTTACGGCGGAGCCGTCAAACGGCGTCTTGTAAATGTCCGCCCGGTACCAGGAGACGTCCTTTTTCAGGAAATCGCTCCGTACGGAAAAATCCTCCCTGTCGTTCAGCCAGATGGAGTTGGCAATGGCCAGCTTTTCCTCTGCGCTTGAAGGAAGAGAATCAACAAGATCGTACAGATAGGCGTTCAGCTCGTCCATCGTCATGCCGCCGCCCAAAACGTCGAGCATCTGCTGAAGCGTCTGCCCGGCGGCTCCGTTGGCGGTCATGGAAAGCGCTAGCATGACAGAAAGAGGAGAGATCAGGCAATTGCCCTTATCCTCTTCGTACGAACGGCGCAGGAGCTCTGCGGCAAAGCGGTACTGCGAAGCCTTAAACCGCTCATCCGCTTCCTTGCCGGTGACCGCTTCCGGCTCGATCCCTTCGATCAGATTGGCAGCGCTTACGCCGGCCGGAGAATGCGCTTCCTCGCTTTCCGTGCCGGAGGGCGACGGTTCAGAAACGGCTGCTGTGCCGCTTTCGGAGGGACCCGGTGTTTCAAGCGGCTCCTGACCGCAGGCAGCAAGGGAAAAAAGAAGGCTGAGGCTTACGAGAATCGCCGAAAGCCGGGAGCATTTCTGCAGATGTTGTTTCATGATCGCTGTCTCCTTATTAAATCGATTAGCAGGGATCCGCCTGCACTTATCATACAAAACAAGGCGGAAAAACGTCTGCGGTTTATAAAAATTTCATATTCCGGTTTCGACTTCCGCTTTTTCGCTTTTTTTCTGACGCTGCTTTCGTCTCTCTCATTTCCCGGCTTGCTTCGGGGCTTCCGGCTTTGGCTTTTTTTCTTTACAAAAACAGAAATATCAAGTAAAATATAACCATCTATGGGCAGCCATAGTTTATTGTTGTTCGGAGGTTGATTTTTTGGCAGAGGGCAAGAAGAAAAAGACAGCAAATAAAAAAGGGACGGGGACAGGGAAGACCGCGGCAAAGCGGAGCCGTTCATCCTCGTCCGGGAAAAAGAGCGCGGCAAAGCGAAAGGAGACGATAGCCGGGCGTCAGAAAAAGAGAGAGATCAGGAGAGATCTGATCCTTCTGGCGGCCATGGCGGCAACAGTGCTTCTGTTTTTGTCTTTATTTGACCGGGTCGGGGCTATCGGCGTCAGCCTCGCTGCCTTTGAGTACGGAATTTTCGGTTCTTTTGCTTATATTTTCCCTTTCTTTATTCTGCTTGCCGCCTTGTATCTGATCTATAAAGGCGAAAACTATCCGCTGCATGCCTTCGGCAGGACGCTGCTCGGCTTTTTGATGCTTACGCTGCTTGCCGGCATGGGCGAGCTTGCGGGAAATAAGGCGTCGGTACTGCCGACCCTTAAGGCCTATTACGGGCTGGGCAGGCTGCCGCGTGTTTCCGGCGGCTTTTTCGGCGGCTTCTGGTGCCGCCTCCTGATCCCGGCGATCGGCAGGACCGGAACGTGGATCGTCCTGATCTCCCTGCTTCTCGGCTGTCTGATGCTGCTTGCCGGAAAGGGCGTTTTTACCCTGCTCGGCCGGAAGGGCAGCAAGGTGGTCGATTCGATAAAGGAAGAAAACAGCCGCTATAAAAGCGCGGCAGAGGAACGCAGACTGGCCGCCCAGCTCCGTCTGGAGAAGAAGGAACGCGTGAGGGCGGAAGAGAAAGCGAGCCGGGCAAAAGCCGAAGAGGAAGAAAAAAAGGCGGTTCTGGCAAAGATCGCAGCGCAGCAGGAGGAGCGCCGGAAGGCGGAGGAAAGTGCAGCAAGAGCGCAGCAGATGCGCTTTGACGAGATACAG
>JAZRYN010000092.1:0-6353 GCA_045600745.1 Lachnospiraceae bacterium | reverse complement strand
CAGACCTTGAACAGCTTGATGGTCTGCGCTTCCACGCCCTTGGAAGCATCGATGACCATGACCGCCGAGTCGGCGGCCATCAGGGTGCGGTAGGTGTCTTCGGAAAAGTCCTGATGGCCCGGCGTATCAAGAATGTTGACGCATTTTCCGTCATAGCGGAACTGAAGGACGGAGGAGGTGACCGAGATCCCTCTTTCTTTTTCGGTCTCCATCCAGTCCCACACCGCATGTCTGGCGGTCTTGCGCCCTTTGACCGAGCCCGCCAGATTGATCGCGCCGCCGTACAGGAGAAATTTCTCCGTCAGCGTGGTTTTCCCTGCGTCAGGGTGAGAAATAATGGCAAATGTTCGTCTTTTTTCGATTTCTTCTCTGTTTGACAATGTTTTGTTCCTGCTTTGTTATTTTCTGTTTGCCGCTTTTTTCGGCTGTTAATCGTTCTGACGGCGAAGAAGCGCCTCGCCGATATTCATCGCCTGGTCGCCGCAGCGTTCCAGGTCCGTACACATGTCCGTAAAGATGACCCCGCCCAGAGGATCGCAAACATGACGGATCAGCCGGTCGATATGATTGTGAATAAACAGCTCCTGCATGTCATCGATCTCCTGCTCCTTCTGCGTCATTTCCTCGATCAGGTCGAAACGTTCCTCCCCGAAGATCAGCATGGCCCGGTCCAGATTGTCCATCACGGCTGCGGAGAGCTGCCTAAGCTCTTTTTCCGCCGACGCTGAAAGGCTTGTTTTTCCCTTCTTCATCCGCTCGGCAAATTCAATGATATTTTCGGCATGGTCGCTGATCCGTTCAAAATTCGAGACGACCAGGATCATGCGGGAAAGCCGGAAAAATTCCCGGTCGGCTAACTGCAGCGCTCTTAGCTCCACCAATCGGTCTTCTATCGTCTTGTTCAGATAATCGACGGTCTCCTCTGTCTCCTCGACCAGCTCAAACAGCTCTGTTTCCGAAGGGGCGAAGAAGAAATGAATGGCCCGTTCCAGATTATCTCTTGATATCTTCCCCATGCGGTCTATCTCCCGCTTGGCCTGCTGCAGAGCTACCGCCGGGATCGTTTTGGCGTTGATGTCGGTCAGATAGACCAGCCGCCTTTCTTCCATGATCTGCTGCTCGCCGGCCTTAAGCGGAATGGTCAGCTGCGTCAGCTTTACGATCTTTCGGGAGAAGGGGCAAAGGGCAAGCACCGCAAAAACGGCAAAGATCGTATGCGTGTTGGCGACCTGTCTGGCGATATCCCCGGGCGAGAGCGACTTGATCCATGTGAGCACCCCCGGGAAGAGCAGAACGATCGCCGTCAGCAGCAGCGCACGAAGCAGATTGAAATAAAGATTTAACAACGCTGTTCGTTTGCCATTTCTTCCCGTGGTGAGCGAGGCAAGCAGGTTCGGCGTGACCGAGCCGATCGCTGCGCCGATGGCCAGAAAGACGCACTGTTCATAGCTCAACAGCCCCTCCACGGCAAACGCCTGGAAAATGACGATGGAGGAGGATGAGCTTTGCAGCAGCGCCGTAAACAGCACGCCGAACAGCAGCGCCGGGAGCGGATCCGAAAGCAGGCCGAGGGCTCTTGCAAAGCCTTCGCTTTCGGCGAGCAGCGAAATTGCGCTTTTCAGGATGCCGATACCGACAAACAGCATACCGAAGCCAAGGATGACCTGTCCGATGTTTCGGGACAGGGTCTTCCCGGCAAAGAGCGCCATGACCGCGCCGATAAACAGGAGCAGCGGCGCATAGCTCGCCAGGTCAAAGGCCGTGATCTGCGCCGTTACTGTGGTACCGATATTGGCGCCCATGATCACGCCGATCGCCTGAGACAGATTCATCAGCGCGGAATCCACAAAGCCGATCACCATCATGTCTGTGGCCGAAGAGCTCTGGATCAGCATGGTCACCAGTATTCCGACGAGGATCGCCGTTCCCGGCTTTCCGGTCACCCGTTCCAGATAGCCTCTCAGCTTATCCCCGGCAGCATTTTTCAGTCCCGATGACATGATCGACATCCCATACAGAAAGAGCCCGATGCCGCCTAAAAAAGAAAGAATCGATGTTAAGCTCATACTTCCCTCATCAATAATTCCTGTTATCCCTCTTTAATGTCAGGTCAAATACTGCTTTTTCGCCTCATCCGTATTCCGTTTTTCAGGCAGACGGGTCTTGTTCCTGCCTGCCCGGCTTCGAGGTTCGACCTCAGCAATAACCCAAGATATAGTATAGCAAAAGCGGCTAAAAAGTCAAACGGTCAAACGCGCTCCGCTGACCGCTTTCGGCTTTCTCTTGACAGGCGGCAGGAAACGTATGTAGAATGATCGCAGAATACCGATCATTTACAGGTGAGGCAAATATGATGAGTGAAAAAAAAGGGCTTTCGGCAAGAAATCTTATCCTTCTCTGGACTCTGGGTCTGGCAGGCCAGCTCTGCTGGAATATGGAAAACCAGTGGTTCAACATGTATGTGTATAAATATTTCGGCTATCGTCAGGGTACGACGATCATTACCGGGATGGTCATTTTCAGCGCTCTTTCAACCGCATTTTCGACCTTCCTGTTCGGAACCGTTTCCGACAGGGCGGGAAAGCGCAAGCCGCTGATCGCTTTCGGCTATATCGTCTGGGGCATCTTCACCTTCCTGTTCGGAATGACTCACAAGCTGAACGGCCTGCTTCCCGCCGGTCTTATGATCAGCGTCGTTGTCCTGGCCGACTGCATCATGTCCTTCACCGGCTCCATCGGGAACGACTCCGGCTTCAATGCCTGGACGACCGATATCCTCACCGCCTCCACCCGGAAGCAGATCGGCGCCGCCATCGCGGTGCAGCCCGTTGCGGGGACCATCGTGGGGACGGTCGCCGGCGGCATGATCGTCGATGTCTGGGGTTATACCGGCCTTTTTGCCGTTATGGGAGCGCTGATCTCCCTTTTTGGCATCTATGCGTTGCTGTTCATGCGGGACGAGCCCTCGCTCCGTTCCCGCAAAGAAGGAAGCTTCTGGCAGCAGTTCGCCGGCGCTTTCAATTTCAGGAAGTTTTTTGCGAACCGGGAGCTGGTTCTTGTTTTTCTGACCATGGCGGTGTATTTCATCGGCTTTAACTGCTTTTTCAGCTACATCGGCAACATTTTCGTTTATAACTACGGCTTCGGCGAGGGAAGCTTCGGCTATCTCGAAGGCATTGCCCTGATGCTCGGTATCGTCCTCATGCTGATATTTACCGGCCGCTTCAAAAAAGACCGCTCTCCGTTCATCATCCTTGTGGCTGTCATTTCCAGCATTGCCGGCCTGATGATCATGACCGCGGTGACCGGGCTGAAGATCTACGACCCCGTAGATCTCGTGTCTGCGGACAATCTGCTGCTTTTTATCGGCGTGACCGTGGTCGGCTTCGGCTATGTCTGCTTCATGCAGACCATCATGACCTGGGGCAAAGAGCTGTACCCGGAGGGGCAGCGCGGCCAGTACGAGGGCATCAAGATCATTGCCTTCGTGCTGATCCCCATGATATTCGGTTCGCTTCTGGCAAAGCTTTTCATCACCCGCTTCGGTGAGATCAAGGATTATATCGACTCTGCCTCCGGCGTCCTTATCCGCGGAGAAAAAGTTCCTAACGAAGCTCTGTTTCTGGCGGCTTCGGCCGTGATGCTGCTCTCTCTCCTTCCCCTGCGCCGCGTATCAAAACTGCACGCCGAAAGGATGCAGCGCAGGCAGGCCTGACAGCGCCCGTCCGGCTGCACAGCAAAAATATCCACAAGTGCCAACGATTACTTGACCAAGGCCCATATCAGCAGTATACTTATAATGTCTCTTCCGGAAAAGTGTATCGTTCACTCGTCACTGTTTATGCAGAAAATAGCTCTGGCAATGATTCCAGAACAATTATCACGAATTCCATTACAGCAAAGTAATCATAAGCATGAAGGGAAATGCTTCCAAGTAACACCGATATAGGAATGAAGTTAACCACTATCGCCTCTGGGTAAGGAAAGCCGAACAGAAATGAAGCTTTTAAAAGCAGAAAGGTGAGACGAACAAAATGAAATACTTTACTCTTATACTCTCCGTTTTGTGTTTTCTATATGGCATATATGCTTTTTTTACTTCAAACCTTCTAAAAAAAGACTTAGAGCACATACCCAAGAATCGTAGACATTTATACGCAAAACTTTGTGGAGTAGTGTTGTTGTTTGAATCTGCCGCTATGGGAATACTGTATTATTTTCAGCAAAAGGAACCATTAAAAAAAGTTTATTATTTGATCTTCTTACCATTTGTGTTGGTAGCGATCTCTTTTTTCATATTCAGAAGGGTGTTGACAAAAAGCAAATAAAAGGATGGCAATTGTATCAATTTCCCTTTCAGTCAACCTTGCCATCTTTACAGCTCCATTTTGAAAAGTACATTTGTTAAGCCGATCGTATTTATATCGTCACATAAAGCAAACCTTCATTGCGGATCTGCAGTTCTTTTTGTATTTTACCTTCGAAGAATTGAGCTGCGCCGCCAAAGGCGTCACCATCACAGACGGAGTTGATATACAGAGTATTTTCGCAGCACAGTTTCGCTTGCTCTGCGTATTCAAGCTTACCGCCATTTTCCCATTCTTCTTTTGTCCAGCACACATACACGGGCCACAAAAGGAGATCTTCGCCGAGAGCAAATCTTTCGGGGTAATCCCACAGATCGCCGCACAGACCAATTGCACATTTCTTGTCTTTATAGTCAAACACTTCAACTGACGAACCCTCTTTGTAGTGTTCATCTGTTTTAGAATATTCTTTCCATCCTCTTGAAATACGACGGTAATTATGAATGATCTCGCCATCGGCAATTACAGCACAAGATGAATAGAGAGCATCTTCTTCAAGCTCGTTATATCCAAATAAAATGTCAATGCCGATTTCTTTGGTCAATGCCTTTATTTGTGCAAATTCCTGCGAAGAAGTCGCCAACGCTATTTTCCTGTCTTCTTCATACTGCCACGAGAGCGCATTGAACCCTTGAAGAAAGGCTTCGCCAAAGCATACAAGGTCTGCGCCATTTTCTTTCGCTTCTTTCATATAGCGTTCCATCTGTGAAAGGTTATAGTTTATATCCCGGTCAACGATTCGTGCCGAGGCAAGTGCAATTTTCATACGATTCACCCCCATTACAAGATCTGTTCAAATACACCGTCGTCAAACACAATACTGTTGCCGCGGGCTGCCTTGTATAACGATACCTTTTCGCTTTCAATAAGTGCAATAGCCGGTGTTTTTTTGCTGTGTATACACCCATTATTAAACATGTTTTTTCTCATTTTTCAAGATGGTACGGACTAATTCGTCACATTAAGGTGTAAGAAAATCGATCGATCGGTTTCTGTTGTTGCCTTGATTTAGGCTTCAGGATTGCCGTTGAGTATCCGATCGGCGTATGCAATCGGGTCATTGTAGATAAGATGATCAGGCTCTGACCGCTTCATCTTTTTACCGGTTAAATTCAATGTCTGTGCATAGGTCTTTTCCGGTTTCTCCCGAAAAATACCGCTGAGGCTTCCATGGCGCAGTGTCATCATTCTTAGGCCTGTGTCACCACTCGTCGTCATTCTTTGGCGCTGCGTCACCGATTCAGGCTTGATTTTTCCGTAATTTATGAGAGAATAAAGGAAATTATGTTTTTCTCTAAGGAGCCTTATGATCACAGTCAGCAATGTTACCGTGCGGTTTGGAAAAGTACCGCTTTTTGAAGATGTCAACGTCAAATTTGTCCCCGGCGAATGCTATGGCATCATCGGCGCCAACGGCGCGGGGAAATCCACCTTCCTGCGCGTCCTGACCGGCGAGCTCGAGCCCTCACGGGGCGATGTTTTTGTCACTCCGGGCGAGCGCATCAGCATTCTGAAGCAGGATCACAACGCCTACGACAAACACAGTGTCCTTGAAACCGTCATGCTGGGCAATCCCCGGCTTTTCGAGGTCATGAAGGAAAAGGACGCGCTCTACGCCAAGGAAGATTTCAGCGAGGAAGACGGTATCCGGGCCAGCGAGCTTGAAGCCGAATTCGCGGCCATGAACGGCTGGGAGGCTGAGTCTGACGCCGCTACGCTCCTGAACGGCCTCGGCATCGAGCCGGAGCTGCACGAAAAACTCATGAGCGAGCTTGCCGGCGCCGAAAAGGTCAAAGTCCTTTTGGCGCAGGCGCTCTTCGGCAACCCCGACATCCTCCTGATGGATGAGCCGACCAACCATCTGGATCAGGCCGCCATCGCCTGGCCCGAGGAATTTCTGATCAACTTCGAGAACACCGTGATCGTCGTTTCCCATGACCGCTATTTTCTCAACAAGGTCTGCACGATGATCGCCGACATCGACTA
>JAZRYN010000091.1:0-9423 GCA_045600745.1 Lachnospiraceae bacterium | reverse complement strand
CGAGACGCCGCGCTATCTGGAGGAGAGCGCCGATTATGTGCTGATGACGGCAGAATCCGGGGTAAAAATATGGGATTACCGCGGCAAGCTCCGCTTCGACGGGACACTTTCCCAGGACGCCCGGACGGTATTTGCCATGAGCCGCCGGGATCTGGTGCAGCCCTCGGGCGGTCTTCTGTACCGTTACCGCCTGAAATAGGGGGAGAGCATGAAACTGCAAAAAAAGCTGTTATTGATCTGCCTGACACTGATCATCGTCCCCTCCCTTGTGCTGACGGGGGCGTGGATATTTCTGCGCACGCTGCAGCGCCGCGAGATCCAGAAGCAGTTTGAGATCACGGAGAAGGTGGACCCGTATTCCTTTAGCGCGGCACAGCGCTTTGATACGATGCTGTCGGCGATGGGGGGAGATGTTGATGAGGATCAGGCGCATGACCCTGCCTGCGTTCTGGATCAGGATTATCTGAACCGGCTGAACGCCCGCATGCAGACCATGGGCGGCTTTATCCTGGCCTGGCAGGACGGCTATTATTATGTAGGCAGCCAGGCCTCGGAGGGCATCCGGAACTATCTGGAGAAGAACCTGCCGGCAGACGACGACAGGAACATCTATTATTCGGAACGGGACAGACAGTATCTGATCGGCAGCCATTCCTTTACCGTTAATGAGAACGGAGACGGCATAATCTATCTGGTGTCCGATGTCACGGATTCGCTGCCGGCCCTGAACAAGACGCTCGGCACCTTCCTGATCGTCGGGATCATGGTCCTTCTTTTTTCCGTACTGATCACCGGCAGCTGGCTGCGCAACAGCCTGGTAAAACCGTTGGAAAACCTTAAGGATGCGACCAATGCCATCAAGGAGGGCAATCTTGAGGTAAAGGTGGCCGTCGAAGGAAACGATGAGGTCGCCGCCCTCTGCCGGGATTTCGAGGAGATGCGCGTGCATCTCAAGGAAGTGGCGGATGAACAGCTTCAGACCGAGAAGAACAACAAGGTCCTGCTCAGCAACATTTCCCATGATCTGAAAACGCCGATCACCGCCATAAAGGGCTATGTTGAAGGCATCCGGGACGGCGTGGCGTCCTCGCCGGAGAAGCTGGACAAATATCTCCATACCATTTACAATAAGGCGAATGATATGGATAAGCTGGTTGATGAGCTGACGCTCTATTCGAAGATCGATACGAACCGTATCCCGTATAATTTTGCCAAGATCAAGGTGAGAGCCTATTTTGAGGACTGTGTGGACGAGCTGAAAGAAGAGCTTGAGGCAGAAGGTGTGGAGTTGGAGTATTCCTGCACGGTCCAGCCGCAGGTGCGGGTCGTGGGCGATGCCGAGCAGTTAAAGCGCGTGATCAACAATATCATCTCAAACTCGGTCAAATATATGGACAAGCCGAAAAAGCTGATCACGATCCGCGTATGGGATGACGAGGATTACGTCCGGGTCGAGATCGCGGATAATGGCAAAGGAATCGCCAACAAGGATATCCCCTATATCTTTGACCGCTTTTACCGGACGGATTCGTCACGGAACTCCTCCACCGGAGGCAGCGGAATAGGGCTTTCCATCGTCAAGAAGATCGTGGGAGATCACGGCGGGCGCATCTGGGCGTCCAGCCGGGAGGGACTCGGCACGACCATGACCATAGAACTGAGGACGTTCAAGGAGGGATGAAATGAGCAGAATTTTGATCATTGAGGACGAGAAGGATATTGCCGAGTTAGAGAAGGATTATCTCGAACTCAGCGGTTTTGAGGTGGAAATTGCCGGAAACGGAAAGGAAGGTCTTGAAAAGGCGCTGAAGGAGGATTACGATCTGTATATCCTGGATCTGATGCTGCCCGGCATGGACGGCTTTGAGATCTGCAAGAGGATCAGAGATGTGAAGGATACGCCTATCCTTATGGTTTCCGCCAAGCGGGATGACATCGACAAGATCCGCGGCCTCGGCCTCGGGGCGGACGATTATGTGACCAAGCCCTTCAGCCCCAGTGAGCTGGTGGCGCGGGTGAAGGCGCACCTTGCCCGCTATGACCGGCTGATCGGCAGCCAGTCGCAGAAGAACGAAATAATCCAGATCCGCGGCTTAAAGATCGACCGGACAGCCAGACGTGTGTGGGTCAACGGAGAGGAAAAGCAGTTCACGACCAAGGAATTCGACCTGCTGACCTTCCTTGCGATGAATCCGAACCACGTGTTCACGAAGGAAGAACTGTTCCGGAATATCTGGGATATGGAGTCTGTGGGCGATATCGCCACGGTCACCGTGCACATCAAGAAGATCCGCGAAAAGGTGGAAATGGATACCTCAAAGCCGCAGTACATCGAAACGATCTGGGGCGTGGGGTATCGCTTCAAGATCTGAAAATGACGCAGCGGCCCTGAAATACCGCACAAAACGGGGAGAAAGAGATGACAGAGGAAGAACGCGTCCGGGAAATAGTAAGGCGGCTGGATGCCCAATACGGTACGGAGCTTTCCTGCTATCTGACGTACGGAAATGCCTGGGAGCTCTTGGTCGCGACGATTTTGTCGGCACAGTGCACGGACGCCCGAGTGAACGAGGTGACGCCCGCTCTTTTCGCCAAATACGACAGCATGGAAAAGATGGCGGAGGCCGATATCAAGACCCTGGAGGAGGACATTCGCTCCACCGGCTTTTACCATAATAAGGCGAGGAATATCAAAGCCTGCGCACGCATGCTGTTAGACGAATATAACGGAGAAGTCCCTTCCGATATCCGCGAACTGGTGAAGCTTCCCGGCGTCGGCAGAAAGACGGCAAATGTCATCCGGGGAAATATTTACCGGATCCCGTCGGTCGTCGTGGATACGCACGTGGGGCGTCTGTCAAGGCGGCTCGGCCTGACCGGGGAGAGATCCCCGGAAAAGGTGGAAAGCGATCTGATGGCGCGCATTCCCGAGGATCACTGGATCTTGCTCAATCTGGACCTGATCGCGCTCGGCCGCAGCATCTGCAAAGCGCAGAAGCCGGGGTGCGGAGAATGCTTTTTGAGAGATATCTGCCCGAGCGCGGCAAAACAGCCGGAGAGGCAGTAGAGGGCGTTGCTTCTGTGCTTTCCGGAAAAGGCTGAAAAATAAGAGGAGAACTGAATATGTTTGATTTTAATAAGAAACGCAGCAGCAAGCTTGCTGTCTGGATCATTGTCGGCGTTCTGGTCGCGTGCATGGTCGTTCCGACGGCCTATTACCTCATCGCAGCGATCGTTGGGTGAAGCCGATGATGCACATCGTGCTGCATGAGCCGGAGATCCCGGCCAATACCGGCAATATCGGGCGCACCTGTGTTTCCACGGGAGCGCATCTGCATCTGATCAGGCCGCTCGGCTTTTCTCTGGCGGAGAAGGAATTGAAGCGGGCGGGACTCGACTACTGGAAGGATCTGGAGGTGAGCGTTTACGAAGACCTGCCGGACTTCCTGCGGCGAAATCCGGAGGCGCGTATCTGGTACGCAACGACAAAGGCTCCTGCCTGCTATACGGATGCCGTTTTTGCCGACGGTGATTACCTGATGTTCGGAAAGGAGAGCGCGGGACTGCCGGAGGAGCTGCTGGCCGAGCACCCTGACCGGTGCATCCGCATTCCCATGGTGAAGGAGAACCGTTCGCTCAACTTATCCAATTCTGTGGCGGTCGTACTGTACGAAGCCCTGCGGCAGCAGAATTTTCCCGGTCTTGAGCGCCGGGGGGAGCTCCACCGTCTGAAATGGAAGAGCTGACGGCCGGAAAGAGACCCGATAATTATTCGGCCGCTTCCGACAACAATTCCCCGGCCGCCCTTCATAAAGTACTTGCTTTTTTTGCTCCCTCGTTGTAAAATACTTTCACGTCTGCGGATGCAGACGGAAATCAGCTGTTAAACACTAAGGAAGTAAGGACATGAGCCAAAAGAAGGTTGACGAGTATAAAGAGTTTAAGAAGAACCGCAAAGAGAACCTTGAGAAGGAACGCAAAGCCAGAAAGCGCACGCAGCTGATCTGGCGGTGGATCGGGATCGCTCTTGCGGCGGCTCTTGTCTGCGCGCTGGTCATTACCGGCGTAAACGCATACAGTAACTGGAAAGAGGCACAGCCAATTTATTCCCGCGAAGAACTGGTGATCGGTGACGTCGCAGGGATCTCGGAAACGGAAGAGGAAACGACGCAGGCACCCGACGAAAGCTCGGAGGCGGCCGAAAGCACTGCGGCGAACTGACCATTTCCGTATAAACCGGAGCAGACGATGAGCCTGCTCCGGTTTTGCTTATTCGCTGCCGTTAAGGTCGATTCGGACAGCGAGAAAGAAGAGTCATTCTGGTGAGCCCGGAAAGGGTCCGGGACGAAAGGAGCGATATGGCAAATGACAAGAAACTGGTGAAGGCGATCACCGCGAGAAACGAAGATTTCGCACAGTGGTACACGGATGTGGTCTTAAAGGCGGACCTCGTGGACTATGCCAGCGTGAAGGGCTGCATGATCTTAAAACCCGCAGGCTACGCGATCTGGGAGAACATCATGCACGAACTGGACGCCCGCTTCAAGGCGACCGGCGTGGAGAACGTGGCCTTGCCGCTGTTTATTCCCGAAAGTCTGCTTCAGAAGGAAAAGGATCATGTGGAGGGCTTTGCCCCTGAGGTGGCATGGGTCACCATGGGCGGCAATGAGGAGCTGCCGGAGCGCCTTTGCGTGCGCCCGACCTCCGAGACGCTGTTCTGCGAGCTGTTTCGTGATTCGGTAGAATCCTACCGAGATCTGCCGAAGCTGTACAACCAGTGGTGTTCCGTGGTCCGCTGGGAGAAGACGACCCGCCCCTTCCTGCGCACGACGGAGTTCTGGGGGCAGGAAGGCCATACCGTTCACGCAACGGAAGAAGAAGCCAGACAGCGCACGGAAATGATGCTGAACATCTATGCGGACTTCTGCCGCGATGTTCTTGCCATCCCGGTCATTAAAGGCCAGAAGACCGACAAGGAAAAATTTGCCGGCGCGGAGGCGACCTATACCATCGAAGCGCTGATGCACGACGGCAAGGCGCTCCAGTCGGGCACCAGCCACTACTTCGGCGACGGCTTTGCCCGGGCTTTCGGCGTCCAGTTCTCCGACAAGGACAATCAGCTGCGTTATGTCCATCAGACCTCGTGGGGACTTTCCACCCGCATCATCGGCGCCCTTATCATGGTACACGGCGATGACAGCGGCCTGGTGCTTCCGCCCCGCATTGCCCCGACGCAGGTCATGGTGATGCCGATCGCGCAGCATAAAGAGGGCGTACTGGAAAAGGCCGGCGAGATCCGCGATGCGTTAAAAACAGCCGGCATCCGCACGAAATTAGATGATTCCGACAAAAATCCCGGCTGGAAGTTCTCCGAGCAGGAAATGCGCGGCATCCCGCTGCGTGTCGAGATCGGACCGAAGGATATCGAAGCCGGCCAGTGCGTGCTGGTGCGCCGGGATACCAGAGAGAAGACCGTGATCGCACTGGATCAGGTGACCCGGGCCGTCCCGCAGCTGCTGGAGGCGATCCAGGCCGACATGCTGGCACGCGCCGAAGCTCATCTGAATTCTCATTTTTACGATGCACGGACCTATGATGAGTTTAAGGATGCTGCGGAGAATAAGCCCGGCTTTATTCGTGCGATGTGGTGCGGTGATGAGGCCTGCGAGCTGAAGATCAAGGAAGATACCACCTGCACGAGCCGCTGCATGCCGTTCGAGCAGGAAAGGATCTCCGAGACCTGCGTCTGCTGCGGCAGGCCGGCGAAGAAGCTGGTCTACTGGGGCAAGGCGTATTGACCCGGGAAAAAGCTGCAGGATCGTGTCTGCGGGCCGGTTCCGCGAAAAAATAAGTGATTTTGTCTGAAAAAAGCGATATCCGTTGGTAGGCCGTTACCGGAAAAGGCGTATAATATACCGGAATTGTTTTTCCGCATTCATCGGGCTCAGGAAAGGATCTCCTCCCGGGGCCCGAAAAGCGGAAGCAATGTCCCGCTGCTCCGGGAAATGAGGCATTTGTCATGGAGAAAATGACAGATATGCCGAAACGGCGCCGACGTGTCCGCTTACAGGCAGGCAAAGAGGCGCAGTCAGTCTGCGCCTTTTTTGCGTAAAGGATCAGAGGACCTTGCCGGGCGGAAGGATCTGCCGACAGCGGCGGTTTTCGGGAATCGATAAAATATATCGGCAAAACGTTTTGATAACGAGTGAAGGAGTTGGATCATGATGAAAAGAGTGCTTAGTCTGATGCTCAGTCTGGTCCTGTGTGTGTCTTTACTGACTGTTCCGGTATCGGCACAGGAGGAAGATGGCCGCATGGAGACTGAGGCAGCAAGCGAAGAGTATCTGCCCGGTCAGCCGGAGACGTCAGTGTCTTTGTCTGAGGAGTCTGCCGGAATGCCGGAAAAGGCTGACGCGGAGGAAGATCCGCTTGACTGCGGTACGGCGCAGGTCTCCGATGAAGCTGCGGAGGCGGGCATAGACGAGGCTTCGGCGGCTTCTGATAAGGCGTTGATGGAGCCTGAGGAAACCGGCGAGCCTGACGTCGATGAGAAAGCGGGCGCGGCAAAAGAGGAGAGCAGCGAGCCGGATGATCAGGTGATCTCTCCGGCAGAACCGGAAGGCGAGTGGGAGGAGCTGCAGCCTCTCGGTGACGGCGGCGCGCTCCTTGAGCTTCCCTCCAATGCGGTTCCGACCGCGGTCGATAACTTCACGGTGACCTTCCTTTCGGCATCGTCAAGCGCAATTTACGATGATGCCACGGGAAATTATTATTTAAGACCGACCGATAATAAAAGAGAACTGGATAATCTTACTTTCCAGATCGACTATACGCTTTCCGGAGGTGAGGCGGATCATGAGCCGGGAACGGTTCGCATCGTTGTTCCGGCCCACTTGTTTGAGACCCGCAATTCAACCGCTGCGGACAGAGAATACGCGGATCATGTGGCGGATCCCCCCTTCCCCATGGCGCCCACTATCGGCCAAGGGGATTTTAACATGGAATATGACCCGGCAAGCGACACGTATGTGATCACGAACTGCAGGATCATCTCGAAGGCCTATAATGGCTTTTTTACGATCACTTATACGATGACCAAAGCGGCCGATGCTCTTTCTGGGGATATTGTCTATCCGTATCAGGTAAAGGACAACACGCAGGCAAGAACATTTATGGCGGAGATCGCCGTGGATGACGATAAGGACGGGACCTCCGAGGCCGGCGACTATGCCGAATGTGACGAGACCTTTATCTACGACACAGACGTCGAGATCGATTCGGTCAGTAAGTCGGTACTTTCAAAATATGAGAGCTGGCCGGGAGGAAACTGGGGAGCTGAGCCTGCTGACTCCGGCGACTACTTTTACATCACCTATAGGATCCAGACGCGGATCAAAGCGACCCAGCCGTTTAGAGTCACTGTCTCCGATGACCCGTCCGAAAACGGAGGGGAGGTAGTGGCGTATTTAAGCGGACCATGCATGACCGATTTTGATATCGGACCTCATGAGCGGCAGGACGGCAACTCCTACAAAGGCGATCTAAGTGTTCCCAACGGAACGCTGTCGTTGACTCCGCCCGTGTACGGCCGGAACCATCCTTATGTATCCGGCGGATATGACGCGGCTGCTTTTTGGTATAACAATGCGTTTACCTATGTGCTTGTGCGCTATCCGAAGTCTCTGGTGGCAGACGGAAACGACCGCAGGCTCCGCAACTATGCCAAAGCCGAGGTCATCGGGCTCGATGATACGCAGCCGACCTATGAAACGGCGTATAATGATTATGTTTATAAGCCGTTAAAATTTACGGCTCCGGCGGGAAACAGCTTTGACTTAAGAAAATATGTATATGACAGTAAGAGCGCTGTATACGGCGGCCTGGATAAGTTGAGAAACGGCAAACAGGCGGATTCTTATGATGCGGTCAATCAGTATTACCAGAACCGCGCTTATGTTATGGGCTATCCGATGACGCTGAAAAAGGGCGGCGATACGGGGAACCCGGCCGATTACAACCAGAGATCGTATCAGGTAGAGCTTATCGACGATCTGTTTTTTATCGACGATGACTATTCGGTTCCGCTTACCGCGGAGGATTATGAGATCAGCCATTTATATCATCTCTGCAATAATGAATACGATTATCTTCCCGATGATATCGCGGGTATATACAAAACGGTATTAAACGATGACGTTTCAACGTATCCGCAGATCGACATATACGGCACCAAGGACGGAAGCACGTGGGAAAAGATAGGATACTATAAAGTGACCAGGATCAGCGGCCAGTGGGGATATGCCGATAGACTGACCCAGATGGACGGAACACAGAGCAATGATCTGAGCGGAAAAGGCTATATCGGGGTCAAGGCGGTCTATTCCACAAAGAGCTATGAGACGAACGCTGAACTGAATGTATTCGTGACGCTTAAGCCTTCGAAGCGGATATTAAGCGCAATTGAAGGAAAGTCAAAGGTCGTTCTGAACGATGTGAATACGCTCTGCGTGTATAACGAAGACGGTGACCGGGTCGGATTTACGGGATCCGGCTTCGGCCAGTCATACCAGACGATAAAAGACAGAGATATCCGCCTTTACGGAGACACCATGTTCCATTCGGCAAGCAGTATGGCGTTTACCGAATTCCAAAGAGATACCTTGAGCGCGAAAAAGGTCTCCATGAGCAATGATGCCGTTAACAAGAGAGTGGTCTTATCCTACTCTCTTTATGCCATGGAATCCGTGACCGGCCCCAAGAACATGGGCTATGAAGAAGCTTTGGCCGAAGGTTATGTGACTCCGCAGAATGAAGGGACTTTTTACGACCTTCTGCCGCTGGGGGTCGAGCCTGATCTGGATTCTATAAGTGTTTACGGTATTTACGATATGCAGCCGAGATACACCCGTGACACGTTCGAGAAAAATGTCGAGGTCGTCGGGAACTATCGTAATACCGGAAGAACACTGATCATCGTTCATGTAAAGGCAGTAAACGGAAAGAATTATAATAACGACACCCTGAACTCAGGCTTTATGATGAGCTTTAGATCCTATTACAGCTGGAATGAGCTCAGTAACTATGGAAAAACTGTTTTGAATTCGGCGGCATATGAATCGGCAAAGGATGTATTGGTGAATGGATATGCCGATAACGGCGGAGCTCTGACGGAAGCGGCCCTTATGAGCGATCTTAACGGTGACGGCAATCCTGAGGGAACAAAGGAAAACTTTGTTTATATGGAGAATAAGTACACCATCAATGCGGATGTTGAAGCGGCCATGGGTCTGCACAAGTACATCAAGGGAGGAACTTACCCCTACTGGACCGACGGCCGTAACGGTGAAGTGATCATTCCTGCGGCAAGCGAGTATTATTATAATCTTTATTATGGCTCCTCTGCCGGCACGGAAGTTAAAAATG
>JAZRYN010000090.1:0-7605 GCA_045600745.1 Lachnospiraceae bacterium | reverse complement strand
GCGGCCTTCATCGCCTCGGCACCGTCCATGAGTCGGCCCTGGTATTCCGCCTTTCCTTCGCCTAACATCACGAGGACCATATGGGCAAGCGGCGCAAGGTCGCCGCTTGCGCCGAGGGAGCCCTTCTCCGGGATCCGGGGGTGGACGCCGGCGTTCAGCATGGAAAGCAGCGTTTCCAGCGTAGAGAGGCGGATGCCCGAATTGCCTCGGGAAAGGGCATTGATCCGCAGCAGCATCGCGGCACGCACCACCTCGGTCGGAAGCGGCTCACCCATGCCGCAGGCATGAGAGCGGATCAGGTTCAGCTGCAGCGCGGAGGTCTCATCCTCGGGAATGAAGCGATCGGAGAAACGGCCGAAGCCGGTGGTCAAGCCGTAAACAACAGCCTGCTGTTCCAGCTTTTCATCAACGAAGACGCGGGCCTTGCCGACGGCTTTTCGGGAGGCTTCGGAAAGGGTAACGGGTTCATGTTCCCGTGCGACTTTGATCACGTCGGGAACGGTTAAATGGGTACCATCTAAGACGATCATCCAATATGACTCCTTTAGCTGATTTTTTCGGAATTACAGGCTCCCTCCGGCAGGCAGATGCAGCCGTTCTTGATGACGGTGCGGACAAGGTTGCTGCCGAAACGGTAGCAGATGAAATCAAGGTCTGCGGCATTCCAGATGAGCAGGTCGGCCTTCTTGCCCGGCTCAAGGCTGCCCTGAGCTTCTGCTCGTCCGACAGCGGCTGCGCCGTTCAGCGTGACGGCGGTAAGCACCTCTTCGGGCGTCATGCGGTATTTTAAGCAGGCCAGGTTCATGACGAACTGCAGATTCAGGCTGGGACAGGAGCCGGGGTTATAGTCGCTGGCGAGAGCAACGGGAACACCGGCTTCAATGAAGCTTCGCGCGGGAGCGTAGTTTGCCCCGAGGTAAAAGCTGGTTGCCGGCAGCAGACAGGCGATCGTTCCGCCCTTTTTCATGCTGCGGATGCCCGTTTCCGTGACGGCGATCAGATGTTCCGCACTGACGGCGCCGAGCTCTCCGGCAAGCTCGGAACCGCCGAGGGCATCGATCTCGTCGGCATGGATCTTGGCTTTTAAGCCGTGCTTCATGCCCTCTTCCAGAATAAGGCGGCTTTCCTCGGGCGTGAAGACGCCGGTCTCGCAGAAGACGTCACAGTATTCTGCCAGCCCCTGTCTTGCCACCTCCGGCAGCATCTCCTCACAGATCAGGCGGAGGTAACCGGCCTTGTCATTTTTATATTCCGGCGGGACAGCGTGAGCGCCGAGGAAGGTGGAAACAAGCTCTACCGGCTGCGTACCCTGCAGGTTCCGTACGGCGCGCAGCTGCTTTAATTCTTCTTCGAGAGAAAGTCCGTAACCGCTTTTGGCTTCGCACAGGGTGACGCCGAGAGAAAGCATTTCCCGGAGCGCAGCAAGCGCCGCGGCAGTCAGCTGCCCTTCCGAAGCGGCTCTGGTAGCCTTCAGTGTGGAAAGAATGCCGCCGCCTGACCCAAGGATTTCGAGGTAAGATCGGCCGCGCAGCTTATCGGCGAGCTCGTGCTGGCGGAAGCCGCCGAAAACGAGATGGGTATGCGCATCGACAAGGCCGGGAGTGACCAGGCGTCCTCCGGCATCAATGGCTGTGACGTCATAGGCCTGCCCGGCGGGAGGCTCTCCGGTCCCGATCGCTGAGATCAGGCCGTCCTCGGCCATGATCCAGGCATTTTCCTGCTTTAGAAGGCTGCCCTGATCTTTCCCTGCCCTGGCGGCACAGCCCTCCGGCGTTGCCAGAAGGCCGATATTGTAGATCAACATTTTCGCCATATTGATCAGTTCTTTCCGAAAACGGTCTGCATCGCTTGGTCGATCACGGCCTCATCGGCCATGGCCGGCATCGTGATCATATCCTTCCCCTGCTGCATGGCGTTGTATTCCTCGGCGGTGGCGAGGGCATTTTCATTGCCTGCCCAGCTGCGGCGGGCAACACCCACCATCGTATCCCAGGGCATCGCCATCCGGAGGATCGTATCGACCCGCTCGGAGCCGTCAAGCACCATGCCGAAACCGCCGTTGATGGCCCTGCCGATACCGGTGCCGCCGCCGTTGTGCAGGGCAATGTAGCTCATGCCGCGCGCGGCGTTTCCGGCATAGCACTGCACAGCCATGTCGGCCATGATGTTGGAGCCGTCCTTGATGTTTGAGGTCTCGCGGAAGGGTGCGTCCGTACCGCCGGTATCGTGATGGTCACGCCCAAGGATGACCGGGCCGATCTCACCGTTTCTGACCATTTCGTTGAATTTCAGGGCGATATTCAGGCGGCCCATGGCGTCCTGATAAAGGATGCGGCACTGGGTGCCGACCACCAGCTTATTTTTCTTCGCATCGCGGACCCAGACATAATTGTCATAGTCCTGATAGCGGCGGTTATGGGTACGGATGTATTCTGCGGCGGCAGCATCGGTCTTGTCCAGGTCTTCGGGTCTGCGGGAGAGGCAGCACCAGCGGAACGGACCATAGCCGTAGTCGAAGAGGCAGGGCCCCAGAATATCCTCCACATAGGAGGGAAATACAAAGCCGTCGAGGTCATTTTCCCCGTTGCGGCAGACTTCCTTCACGCCGGCGTCGAAGACTGCCTTGAGGAAGCTGTTGCCGTAGTCAAAGAAATAGGTTCCTCTTTCATGGAAGCGGCAGATCATCGCATAGTGACGGCGCAGGGAAATGTTTACGCGTTCGCGGAAGGTCTCGGGATCCTTGGCCAGCATCTCGGTGCGCTCCTCAAAGCTTATGCCCTGCGGGCAGTAGCCGCCGTCATAAGGCACGTGGCAGGAGGTCTGGTCACTCATGAGATCTACGTGAATATCATGCTCGTATAAATATTCCAGAAGATCTACGATATTGCCGTGATAGGCGACGGCACAGGCCTTTCCCTCCTTCTGGAAGGAAAGAGCGATCCCGGCTGCCTCCTCCAGACTGTCGGTGCGGTGGGAGACCCAGCCCTGCTCATAGCGGGTCGTGATACGGCTGTCATCCACTTCGGCGATGATGGCGGCAGCTCCGGCTATTTCCGCGGCCTTACCCTGCGCCCCGCTCATGCCGCCGAGACCGGCAGACACAAAGAGGCGTCCGGCAAGATTCCCGTCGGTCGGAATGCCGAGCTTCAGCCGTCCGGCGTTCAAGAGCGTATTGAAGGTGCCGTGGACGATCCCCTGCGGCCCGATATACATCCAGCCGCCGGCAGTCATCTGGCCGTAATTGGCAACGCCCAGAGCGGCTGCCCGGTTGAAGTTTTCCTGATCGTCGAAGGCGCCGATCATCAGTCCGTTTGTGATGATCACACGCGGGGCAAGCTTGTGGGAGCGGAAGAGGCCGAGCGGGTGACCGCTCATGACGACCAGAGTCTGCTCATCGGTCAGGATCTCCAGATATTTTTTGATGAGACGGTACTGCATCCAGTTCTGGCATACCTGACCGGTCTCACCGTAGGTCGTCAGCTCGTAGGGATAAAGCGCAACGTCAAAGTCCAGATTGTTGTCGATCATGACCTGAATGGCACGGCCTTCGATGCAGGCACCCTTGTATTCGTCAATGGGCCTGCCCCACAGCTTTCCCTCCGGACGGAAGCGATAGCCGTAGATGCGGCCGCGCTCGTCCAGCTCACGGGCAAATTCTTCGGCCATCTGCGCATGAAACGGCTTCGGAATATAGCGCAGAGCGTTGCGGATGGCGAGACGTCTGTCTGTCTCGGACAGGCTTGATTCGCGCTTGGGAGCGCGGCGGTATTTCGGGTCCATGGCCGGATATTCCGGCAGGACGTCATCAAGATGTACCGTAATAACAGGATTCATTTTTACCTCCTTAAAGCATAGCCGGGCAGGCGAAGAGGGCGGTGCCCGGCATACGGTCATACGTTCACAGGCGGACTGCCTTTTCCAAAAATAATTATATCATTTCGGCGATTAAAGTCCACTGCATCTCGGTAAAGCGGATGGGCGAGGAAAGCCGACGAACGGCCTGTCTGATGTTTATGGGAGGGCGGCGGAGAAAAACGGGCTTTCTTCCGGACGAAAAAAAGGACGAACGACGTATCGTCCATCCTTTTACCGAAAATGTTATGCCGGGCAGCCGGTGCATAGCTTCATCCGGCGACTGGGGGCATTTTCCTTCTCCGGATCACGGAGCGAGGTATTCGGAAGGGTGCTTTTTCCTTGTCAGCAGGCTGCCGACGGCAAGCGCAATGGCGCAGGCAGCGGCGCCGGGGACCGTAGGACCGATGCCCCACGGGGTGCCGCAAAGCTTCCAGCCGATGCAGACGACAAAGCCGGCAGCCATACCGGCGATGATCCCCTGCTTTGTGACTTTTTTCCAGAACAGGGCGGCGAAGGCCGGCAGACCTGCGGCTGCCGCATAGAAGCTCCAGGCGAACATCAGAATGTTGTAGGCGTTTTTGATATACAAAGCGATAATCAGTGCGCCGATAGGGAGGATGACGGCGAAGACGCGGGAAAGCCGGATCTCCTTTTTTTCGCTGATGTCCGGCTTGAAGGTCTTCCAGATATCATGAACACAGGTCTGGACAGAAACAAGAAGATAGCTGTCTGCCGTGGACATGATCACGGACAGCATGCCGGCAAGCGCAAGCCCGGTCAGCCCCACGGGCAGCACCTTGACGGCAAGCGCGGGCACCGTGGCGTCCGTGGAACCGAATTCCGCAAGGATATTACCGCCAACGACCTGATGGGCAACCGTGCCCATAAAGAAAACAAGGATGATCGTAACGCCGTAGATCGCGGTGCCTAAGAACATGCCCTTTTTCGCACTGCTGCGGTTTTTGGCGGCAAACGCGCGCTGCCACATTTCCGCACCGGCCATGGTAAAGACAAGGTAGGTCAGAATGTCGCTGATGATATCGCCGTTCACATACGGTGTGATCAGAGCGGGGTCAAGATTGGCTGCATAGCCGCTAAAGCCTCCGACCTTGATGAGTGAGGCGACCGGGACCAGAATGTAGACGAAAAGCAGCAGCATATAAAATTGCATGACATCGGTGTAGACAACGCCGAACAGCCCCGACGATGCCGTATAAAGCATAAAGATTATGCTGGCGATCAGTGCGCCGGCTTCATAAGAAAGTCCGATCTCACCGCCGAGCATTTTGATGATCGTGGCGGTTGCCGTAACCTGAGAGGCCACGGTCCCCATCATGGTAAAGGCAACCATGGCGGCGAGAAACAGCTTTGCTGTTTTTCCGAAGCGGCGTTCAAATAATTCCGGGATGGAAGTGATTCCGTATTTAAAGCCGATATCCGATATTCTGCCGGATATCCCGGAAAAAATAAACATGCCGAGCAAGTAGGGAATGGCGGTGATAATTGCCTTAAAACCGCTCGAGTAGGCAACGCCCGCTCTTCCCATAAGGCCGCTTCCGCCTATGATGGTAGCGCATACCGTTGCCATGAGGACCATCGGACCGAAGGAATGTCCGGCGACATAAAAGTCCCCTGCGTTTTTCACTTTCTTTGAGCTGATTACGCCGATCAGCACCATGGCGGCAAGATAGATGCCAATGATAACAAGATCGAGCAAATGCAGTTCATCATGTACCATTTGTATTCTCCTTTCCGTTTTGTTTTCAGATGCAGCCGGCTTTCTGTCCCGGAGGGAATAAGAAAAAGACGCTCTTAATTCTGATAAGGGTGTCCGGGAAAAACAGGTATAACAGAAAAGGCATCTTTCTCTGACTGACGGAAAATTTCGGCAGGCGAGACAGACGATTTGGGGGCGGGCAGGCTTATCCGAACCGGACAGCCTGCGGAAACAAATGCGCCATAAGGAATAAATGCATCTGAATAAATCTTTTATACTATAAACGATTTATCCGAAAAAGTCAATCATAAGTCTTTACACCGAATTTGCTGCACCTCGGAGGCACCTCGGAATCGCGGCCTTGTACGGTTTTGCGCCGTTATGCCGCGCCGTCTTTATCCTCTGTCAGGCGCAGTGCTCCTTAAGGAACCCTCGGATTTGATGGCAAATCAAATCGGCAGGAGAAGCATTCGGACTATCGCTGATCAAAATGCATCTCCTGCCGGCCGCAGTAAAGTGTGTTTGGTTCCCGTCTGCCGTAAAGGCAGACAGTGACAGCCTGTTTACAAAGGATAGACCCGGTACCTTTCGACCCCGCGCAAGCTGTGCTGATGGCATTCCGGGCAATCTACGGTTTCATTAAGGTAGTCGCCTGACCGCCGGGAGAAGTAGGAACAATCGGGATTGGAACACTCCATCTGAGTGGCATAGGTCTTGTCATTATGAGGGTCATAACTGCTTCCGCAGCCGCCCGTTACATTATCAAGCTCCTCGTCGGGAAGGGAGCCCTTTGCGTGAAGTCCGTTAAAATATTTTTTTGCTTCTTCCTCGGTAAGCTCGATGCTGTTTTCTTTTGCGAGGGAAAGCAGCTCTTCAACGCTCTTTGCTTCTTTGGCCTTTTTCAGCATTTCTTCTGTGAATTTCATGTTTTTCTCCTTTTCGTTTTTTCTTATTCTTTTGATTTTCTTTCCTGTTTTGGTATTCTCTTGTTTTATACGATTCAAATTAAACTATGGCTGCCGCTTTTCAAAAATCTGCCGAATCCGGCAAACGGAAACTGTGCGGAACCTTCCGCACGCTGATGGCAGTGCGGCAGCAGCTATTTCAGCAGCACATTCAGCAGGGGCAGAACGAAAAACGAAGCCAGCGTTGAAACGGCAACGCCCTGAGCAGCCAGTTTTTCGTCAGCATGATATTCGGCTGCGCCGACGACGGTCTGCGTGACGACCGGAAGAGCGGACATGACCGTGAAGATGCTCCGCGGGAAGCTGTCCATCCGGAAAGCCAGACAAAGAGCCAGGCAGATTGCGGGAGAGAGAACAAAGCGGAAGAGAAGCACGGTCAGCATCGTGCGGTCGACGCTGAGGGATTTAAGGCCGATGGAGTGGATGATCTGACCGGAAATGAGCAGCGCAAGGGGCGTTACGGTCTGTCCCGTATAATCACAGAAGAGCATGATCAGCTCCGGCGGATAGTAATCAATCAGAACCAGAAGAATACCTGCCAGCACACCTAAAACGGTGGGGGAGGTGAGCATTTTCCAGAGAAGAGGAAGAAATCTGTTTTCCGTTGCGCCCGCCCAGCGGATGAGAGAAAGTCCCACGAGCTGAGTGAAGATTGAGCAAACGATATAATAAAACATGATGTGCGGCGAGGCTTCTTCCCCGAACAGCTGAATGCAGAGCGGATAGCCGATGAACAGGCTGTTGGGAAGCCCGCAGAGCATCATGAAGACGCCGAGAGATTTTCGCGGGAGCTTCAGGAAACGGCCGGCCGCATAGGAAAGAAGAAAGCAGAGGGTATTGACGAGAGCGGGAATGAGCAGCAGGGGGCCGGCATCCCGAAGCATATCCATGGTCAGGTGCGCGCGCATGCTGTTGATGCAGACGCAGGGAATGGCAAGCTTCATCAGATAGCCGCTGACAAATTTTTTATCCTGCTCCGTAAACCATCCTTTGGCGGCGAAGATATAGCCGGCCAGAATCAGCAGGACAATCAGAGCAACGGACTGAATGGAGTTCAGAAGATCTTCC
>JAZRYN010000089.1:0-2224 GCA_045600745.1 Lachnospiraceae bacterium | reverse complement strand
CGCCCTCGCCGCCGAAAAGGAGCTTCGAAGCCTTGCAGGTCTTCGTCCCGTTGTACGTGGCCTTCTTCTGCGTTTTGTCACAGGTGCCCAGACAGTGGACGTAAGCCACCTTTTTCTCGACGGCAACGGCCTCCTTGCCGGTTGCCTTTGCCAGGGCTTCAACGACCGACGCGCCGCCGGCCACACATTTGTTGATCTGCTCCTCCGAGCCGTCCACAAGCGCATTGGCGTAGCCGTCGCAGCCCGCATAGCCGCAGCCGCCGCAGTTTGCGCCGGGGAGGCATTCTCTGATCTTCGGGAAACGCTCATCGACCGGGACAGCCATAAACTTGGAGGCTACCACCAGCAGGACTGCACAGACAAGTCCGACGCCGCCCAAAACCAATACAGCAACTAATACCGGATCCATGTTCAGTCCTCCTTAATGGAACAAATTGTCCGCAATACCGGCAAAACCCATAAAGGTCATGCTGGTCAGAGCCGCGGCGATCAGCGTGATCGGCAGGCCCTCGAAGCATTTCGGAGGCTTCGACCTCTCCAGTGCCTTGCGCACGCCGCAGAACAGGATCAGCGCCAGACCGAAGCCGATACCCGCCGTTGCCCCGTCCACGCAGGCTTCCAGGAAATTGTAGCTTTCGGTGATGTTCAGGATCGTGACCGCGAGCACCGCGCAGTTGGTGGTGATGAGCGGCAGATAGATCCCGAGGGACTTGTACAGCGGCTTGATGTATTTTTTCAGAACGATCTCAACAAACTGGACGAGAGCGGCAATGACCAGGATGAAGACGATCGTCTGCAGGTAGGTCAGGCCGAACGGATCCAGCAGGAAATGGTAAATGGTCCAGGTCACGGCTGAGGCAAGCGTCATAACAAAGATGACGGCGCCGCTCATGCCGATGCAGGAATCAAAGTTCTTCGACACCCCGAGGAAGGGGCAGATGGCGATGAACTGCACCAACACGTAGTTTTCCGTGAAGATCATGGAAAATGCGATCAGTAAGAGTTTTGCACCTTCACTCATGATTCCTTCGCCTCCTTAACGTTTTCGTTTACAGCGTTCTCAGGGACGATATCCTTGATCGCGTTTTCGCAGCCGAGCGCACAGTTGCCGCATTTTCCGTCACAGCCGATGCGCGGGTCAAACTTCTTGCCCTTCTTGCCGAGGCAGTAGATCAACAGCGCCATGGCAAAACCGAACATCATGAAGCCGCCGGGCGTCTGGGTAATGATACCGATCTGATAGCCCTCGGGAATGATGCGCACGCCGAAGAGGGTGCCGGAGCCGATCAGCTCTCTGATCACGGCGATGCCGCCGATGACCATGGTATAGCCAAGGCCCATGCCGAGGCCGTCAAGCAGGGAATCAAGCACACCGTTCTTGCTGGCGAACATCTCCGCACGGCCGAGCACGATGCAGTTGACCACGATCAGGGCAAGGAAAATGCCGAGTGCGTCATACAGGTCGGGCAGGAAAGCCTCCACGACCATTTCCACCAGTGTTACGAAGGTCGCCACCACCACGATGAAGCAGGGGATACGTACCTTATCCGGAATGACCTTCCGGAGCAGCGAGATGACCACGTTGGAGCCGACCAGAACGAAGGTCAGCGCCATGCCCATGCCGAGTGCGCCCTTGACGGTCACGGAGATCGCGAGGACCGAGCAGCAGCCGAGCAGCAGGATCAGGACGGGGTTCTCTTTAAAGAGACCGTTGATAAAAATCTGCCATTTTGTCTTTTTCATCTTTCCCCCTCCTTATTTGATCTTCTCGAAAGCAGCCAGAGCGGCATTGACGCCGTTTTTCACTGCGGTGCTGGAATAGGTCGCGCCGGTCATGGTATCGATGCTGTCGGAATTACCGGTGAGACCAAGGAACTGGTCCAGGTACTTCGCATCGCCGGTCCTGGAGCCGACGCCCTGAGTTTCCGTCTTTACATCAGCCGAGATCCCGACGATCTTGCCGTCTTTATCGAGGCCGACGGTCACGACCACGCTTCCGCCGTAGCCCTTGTGGGAGGAACTGATGACATAGCCGAGACCACTCGTTTCCCGGTAGGCGCTGACGATATCAAGCGCTTCCCGGTCGCATTCGATCTCTTCAAAGCCCTTTGCACCGGCAAGCACCGCCGCACGGGTCTCCTCTGCCTTGATCCGGGCATTTTCCTCAATGACCGGTTCGGTCTTGCCGTTCACGAATCCGAGCAGCACTGCCGCCGCCAGGCTG
>JAZRYN010000088.1:0-7107 GCA_045600745.1 Lachnospiraceae bacterium | reverse complement strand
GCTTGACCTTGCGGAAAAGATGGGAGTAACAGATAAAGCAGTATCAAAATGGGAAAGAGATCTTTCCTGTCCTGATGTTAATACTATACCAAAACTTGCAGAAGTATTTGGAATCAGTGTAGATGAACTGATGCAGATTAAAGCTGAATCCCAGAGTGAAGAAAAGAAGGATATTACTCCTATGGTTCATATGATTATGAAGGCCATTGCATTGGCCATGGGTGTTGGTGTAGTCGTGCTTTCGATTCTTAAGGAGTTGGATGTAAATTCAGGAATGGGAATGCTTGGAATCGGGCTGGCATGTCTTGCTATCACTTCATTTGAAAAGAAAAAAGAAGAGGATTAATATAAAAAATTTTCAGAGGTAAAAATGAAAAACACAAAAAGAGCACTTACATATTCGATTATTACACTTCTGATTACCTTTACGATAGGACAGATTTTATTGTTCTTGTTCCCGGAAGGCGGCACAATTGGTTCGTCAATACTATTTATCTTGATGAATCTTACACCAATGCTTGTCGCAATCATGTTTGCCAAGTTGGAAAAGAGCAAATCTGTTTTGACAGATATGTTTTTGAAAAGAGAAAGCATATCGGCATATTTGCTGGCAATAGGAAGTGTTCTATTATACTATGGCATTTCTATCCTGTTGAATAATGTGTCTTTTACGGGTGGGACAATATTGATGATATTGGCGTATATGCCATGGGCGATTCTTCAGGGCGGACTTGAGGAATGTGGGTGGCGCTGGTATTTACAGCCGAAACTCGGTATCAAATCGTTCCCTGTTAAGATGTTTATTATTTCGGTCGTATGGTTTCTATGGCATATACCGATCTACAGACTGCCATGGATAACAGCAGGATCAAGTAACTATTTGATTTTTTATCTGATGATACTGGGAAATACTTTTATGTTTGGCGCAATAAAAGAATATTCCAAAGGTGTTCTTCCGTGCGTGGTTGCCCATATATTCATTGATTCTATGGCCGTGGCAATGCTGGTACAAAGTAATACGGCTCCGATCACAATATTGGTACTGTTGGAAATAACAGTCTCTATCGTTACAGTAAATTTCAGAAAAGGGAAACAGTTGGACAGATTGTAATTTGTAGGGATGGTAAATGGGAATTTGTATGTGCAATAGCCGGAAAATGGAATGGCCCAAATGGTGTGGCTGGAGTTTTCATCTGGAGAATTATTCAAAGCACATCTCGCAAGACGATAGCATAATTGAGGAATATAATAAGACCAGAATGGATGAGTTTACAGATACGCAACAGATCAAATTGGCATCTTTCTACTTAAACCATAATAAAGACGAAGCGGAACAGGCAAATATGCAGGATGCGATTAGGCTTGTGAATGAATGGAAGAACTGGATCGGGAACTTATTTCACGAAAAATGTCCTTCGTTACCGAACAATGAAGGACACTGGTTGATCATCGTAGGTGTGGGGAAGTGAGCGTATGATCGGCCAGCGGGGGCGGGATTTCCTATAAGTCTCCATAGCTCACCTTATTTTCCATAAGTTGCTGCAAGACGCGCTATGGCAGAGCGGCAGGACCTTATGCGTTAAAGGAACATGTCGGGCTCGGCCCGTCTTTCGTAGCCGAGTTCGAGCTCTGTACGGTGATAAAGATAACCGGGGTCGTCGAAATAGCGGGCGCCTGCAGGGCAGCCTTTTTCACATGCGCCGCATTTGATGCAGATGCCGGTATACTGGGTGACGTCAGCAGGATCAATGGAACCCATGGGACAGAGCGCAGCGCAGCGTCCGCAGTGAACGCATTTGTCCGGGTCGACCTTCGGCTTTACCTTCAGAATATTGACCGGAGAACCCTTTCGGTCGCGGGGCGTGTAATACGGCCGGATAGGATCACAGCCCTTTACCTCTATCGGGTGAGGAAGCTCGTTAGCTCCGCATATCCGATATTTGTTGTAGGCGCCTGCGGCAAAAATATCGGCTAGCCGCATGTCCTCTTCATCGGGCCTTCCGGCAGCAAGGACGCGGGAGAAGGAGTGCTCTCCGATAAAGGCTGCCGCGGCAAAGCTGCGGAACCCGCCGGCTTCCAGAATGTTCCGAAGCTCGATGAGCGCATCATCGTAATTGCGGTTGCCGTAGACAACGACAGGGATGACGGGGGTTCCCTCAGCCTTGACCGAGCTCAGATATTTCAGCAGAACGTTCGGGACTCTGCCGGCATAGACCGGTACGCCGAAGATGACGATTTCATCCGCAGCGATCTCCGGGGCGGAAAGTCTTGCCCCGGGCAGGGTAAAATCTGTTTCGGTCTGTGAAAAACCGCTCATTTCGGCGATCTTATCCGCGATCCGGCAAACGATCTTCCTTGTTGTTCCGGTCGCACTGAAATACATGGCTCTGATCCTGGTCATATTTGCTCCTTTGCTCCGATCTCTGCGGAGCGTTTTTCGGTTTTCTGCTTATAGGCTTCGGAACGGCCTGCTTTTTCCGGCGGATTCCGGCGCTCACATCATAGCATAAAAGAACGGAAAAAGAAACAACCGGCGCCCCTGCTTTTTCGATGCTGTTTCGCCTCTGCTCGACAGGCCCGCGTCCGGCTTCCTTGCCCTGATCACTTGTTTTTCTTGCGAAAGAGGCCTGAATGTATTATAATAACTCCAAATGTGCAGCTGACTTTTGCTGCGCCGGAGAGGGGACTTATGCTTTCGGAAGAGAGAACCGCATGGGAAGAATTAAGACAGACAGTTCAAAGGGAGAGGGAGAGAAGAGGCCGCCCGCTTTCGGCATGCGTAGTCACCTTCGGCTGTCAGATGAACGAACGCGATTCCGAAAAGCTGAGAGGCATCCTGCTCACTGCCGGATTTGAGGAGTCGGACAGCGAGGAGGCCGATGTGGTCCTTTACAACACCTGCACGGTGCGGGAAAATGCCAACACGAGGCTGTACGGGCACCTTGGCCATGTAAACAGCATGAAACGGGAGCATCCGGATAAGATCATCGGGATCTGCGGATGCATGATGCAGGAAAAGGATGAGGTCGAGAAAATCAGAACGAAGTACCGCTTCGTCGATCTGGTGTTCGGAACATATAATATTTACCGGCTGGCGGAGCTGTTAAACCGCCGGATGACGAGCGGTGAGCGGGTCATCGAGGTCTGGGAGGAGGAAAAAGGAATCGTTGAGGACCTTCCGGTCAGACGTGACGTTCCCTGGAGATCCGGCGTCAATATCATGTTCGGCTGCAACAATTTCTGCTCCTACTGCATCGTGCCTTATGTGCGCGGACGGGAACGCAGCCGCGAGCCCCGGGACATCCTGCGGGAAGTGGAACGGCTCGCTGCCGACGGCGTGATCGAGATCATGCTGCTTGGACAAAACGTCAATTCCTATGGTAAAACGCTGACGGAGAAGGTGAGCTTTGCCCAGCTGCTGGATGAGGTCTGCCGGGTGCCGGGCATTGAACGGGTCCGTTTCATGACGTCCCATCCGAAGGATCTCTCGGATGAGCTGATCGCCGTGATGGCAAGGAACCCGAAGGTCTGCCGTCATCTCCATCTGCCGCTTCAAAGCGGCTCGAGCCGCATACTTAAGGCAATGAACCGCCGCTATGACAAGGAGAGCTATCTTGCCTTAACGGAGCGTATACGCGCAGCGATGCCGGACATTTCACTGACAACGGATATCATTGTCGGCTTCCCCGGCGAGACGGAAGAGGACTTTGAGGAAACGCTGGATGTGGTTCGCCGCGTCCGCTTTGATAGTGCATTTACCTTTATCTACAGTCCGCGGACAGGGACGCCGGCAGCGGCCATGCCGGATCAGGTGCCGCAGGAGGTGATAAAGGAGCGCTTTTCGAGACTCCTTGAGCTTGTGCAGAGAATCGGCTCGGAGCAGAGCCTGCGCGACGTGGGAAAGACGATGCCGGCGCTCGTGGAGAGTGCGGATCACGAAATGCCCGGTCGTGTTACGGGACGGCTGGGGAACAATGTCTGTGTTCATTTTGCGGGGGATGAGAGCCTTATCGGCCGCATCGTAAATATCAGACTGGACAGTGCGCATGGCTTTTACTATATCGGAACGCTTGTCCGCTGAGGGCTGCACCGCGCTTTCAGGGACAGAAAGAGGTTGAACGCATGGTCTCACCCATGATGCAGATCTATTTGGATACAAAGGAGAAGTACAGGGACTGTATTCTCTTTTATCGTCTCGGGGATTTCTACGAGATGTTTTTTGATGACGCGTTAACGGCCTCAAAGGAACTGGAGCTGACGCTGACCGGCAAGGACTGCGGAATGGAGGAACGGGCGCCGATGTGCGGTATCCCGTGGCACGCCGCGGACATATACATCGACAAGCTCGTGAAAAAAGGCTATAAGGTGGCGATCGCCGAGCAGCTTGAGGACCCGAAAAAGGCAAAGGGCATCGTCAAGCGCGATGTGATCCGCGTCGTAACGCCGGGAACCAATATCAGCGAAGCGGCACTGGAAGAAACGAAGAACAATTATTTGATGAGCGTGGTCGCGATGGACCGGACGTTCGGCCTTGCCGTGACCGACGTCTCTACCGGAGAGTTCTTTGTGACCGAGACTGCGGGGACCGGCGCGCTGATGGACGAGATCGGCAAATACGGCCCTTCGGAGATCATCTGCAATGAGGCTTTCCTTATCAGCGGTGCGGATACCGGAGAGATCACCGGACGGATGAACATCGTGCTGAACGGGCTTGGCAGCCGGTATTACCAGGAAGCCGCCGTTGAAAAGGCGGTAAAGGATCATTTTAAGGTGGCCAGTCCGGAGGCACTCGGATTAAAGGACTATCCGGCGGGAGCCGCCGCTGCCGGGGCGCTGCTTTTGTATCTGCAGGAAACACAGAAGAACAGCCTTGCGCATATTACTGCGCTGAAATGCTACCGGCCGGGCAACTATATGCTGATCGACAGCGCGACCAGAAGGAACCTCGAACTTACCGAGACGATGCGGGACAAGAACAAACGCGGCTCCCTTCTGGGCGTTCTCGATAAAACGAGCACCGCTATGGGGGCGCGCCGGCTGCGCAGCTTTATTGAACAGCCGCTGCTTGACCGGGAGGAGATCCTTGCCCGGCAGGATGCGGTGGAGGATCTGTGCCGGAACCTGATGGACAGAGAGGAGCTAAGGGAGTATCTCAGCCCCATTTATGACCTGGAGCGCCTGATCGGGCGGGTCGCTTTCGGCACCGCAGGCCCCCGCGATCTGATCGCCCTGAAGATATCGCTGTCGATGCTGCCTGCCTTGAAGCAGACACTCGGGCTTTTTTCTGCCCCGCTGCTTCGGGCGCTGAATACGGATATCGATCCGCTTGAGGATATTGCCCGGCTGCTGACGCAGGCGATCGAGGACGACCCGCCGGTATCTCCCAAGGAAGGCGGCGTGATCAAGGCCGGCTACAGCGAGGAGATCGACCGGCTTAGATCAGCGTCAACAGAGGGGAAAAACTGGCTTCTTGCCCTTGAACAGGAGGAGCGGGAACGCACGGGGATAAAGACGCTTCGGGTCAAATACAGCCGTGTTTTCGGCTACTGCATCGAAGTGACCAATTCCTTTAAGGATATGGTTCCCGAGGACTATATCCGCAAGCAGACGTTAGTCGGGGCGGAGCGCTACACAACACCTAAGCTGAAAGAGCTGGAAAGCACCATCCTCGGTGCGGAGGAACGAAACACGGCGCTTCAATACGATCTGTTCTGCGAAGTCAGAAGCAGGGTCGCGGCGGAAATGCTCCGCTTAAAGAAAACAGCGGAAGCGGTAGCCATGCTCGATGCCCTTGTCAGTCTGGCGCTTGCCGCAGACCGCAACCGCTATGTGCGCCCGAAAATCAATGAAAAGGGCGTGATCGAGATCCGGGGCGGAAGGCATCCCGTGGTGGAAAAGATGCTGCAGGGAGAGGCCTTTATCGCCAACGACACCCTCCTTGACGGAAACGGAAACCGCTGCAATATCATCACCGGACCGAACATGGCCGGAAAGTCCACGTATATGCGCCAAACGGCACTGATCGTCCTGATGGCTCAGATCGGCTCGTTTGTTCCGGCAGACAGAGCCGATATCGGGCTTGTGGACCGTATCTTTACGAGAGTCGGTGCAGCGGATGACCTTGCCGCCGGCCAGTCCACCTTTATGGTGGAAATGACCGAGGTGGCGAATATTCTCCGGAATGCGACGCGCCGGAGCCTGATCATTCTCGACGAGATAGGCCGCGGAACGAGTACCTTTGACGGCCTTGCCATTGCCTGGGCTGTGGTGGAGCATGTGTCCGACCCGAAGCTGCTGGGGGCAAAGACCCTGTTTGCGACACATTACCATGAGCTGACCGAGCTTGAGGGAAGCCTTAAGGGGGTGCGCAATTACTGCGTATCGGTCAAGGAGCAGGGGGAACGCATCATTTTCCTGAGAAAGATCATTCCCGGCGGAGCGGATAAAAGCTACGGGATCCAGGTCGCCGGACTGGCGGGAGTCCCGGAAAGCGTGCTTTCACGGGCAAGAGAGCTGGTCGAAGAGCTTTCCGACGCCGATATCACCTCGCGGGCAAAGGAGATCGCCAGGACCGAGGGAAAAACCTCGAAGGCAAGGACCGTCAAGCGGCCGGATGAGGTCGACCGCGGCCAGATGAGCCTCTTCGGCGCAGTGACCGATGACTCCGTGATCGAAGAGATTAAAGAACTTCCGCTCGAGACCATGTCCCCGATCGAAGCGCTGACGACCCTGTACCGACTGCAGAATGACCTGAGAAACAGGGTATAGCGCCGGTAAAGGCCTGCGGAAATATCGGGAACGGACAAGGGCAAATGCAGCAACAGCAATCAAATAAAGGAGCAGACAACATGACCAACAAACTTCAGGAAATGCTGGATTTTATTCACGAGAGTCCTGTATGCTTTCTGGCGGCGGAGAACGTAAAAAAGCGCCTTGAGGAGGCAGGCTACAGGGAACTGACGGAGCTTGACGGGATCAAGGCCGGCGGGAAATATTATATGACCCGCAATAACTCGGCGGTGATCGCCTTCCGCGTACCGCGAGCAAAGGCAAAGGGCTTTATCATTTCAGCCGCTCATTCGGATTCCCCCTGCCTGAAGATCCGGA
>JAZRYN010000087.1:0-10298 GCA_045600745.1 Lachnospiraceae bacterium | reverse complement strand
AATCCCTTCCATTCCCCTTCCGGCAGCCATACTCTGCGCGTCACCGCGCCCGGCTCCACCACGGGGCACACGATCATATCGTCACCGAGCAGATAGCTGTAGATCTCCCGGCTGTAGGCTTCTTCGCTATCCGGCGCCTCGAAAAAGAGCGGGCGCATGACCGGTATGCCGCTCTCCGCATTTTCCCTTACGCATTCGGCAAGATAAGGGAAGAGAGCCGTGTGCAGCCGGGTCAGTCCGGCCGCGGCTCCGATCATTTCCTCATCCGTATAGATCTGAATGTTGGAATCCGGACGGTTTCCTTCATGGGTGCGCATGACCGGGGTAAAGCAGGCAAATTCCAGCCAGCGGAGCATGAGCTCTCTGTCCCGCTTCAGGTGAAAGAGCGTGGTATATCCGCCGGCGTCGCAGGTGTGGAGGCCGAAGCCGCTCATTCCGAGCGATAGGGCCGCCGTGATGACGGAGGGAAGACCGTCGTCCTCGGACCAGTCCACGCACTGATCGCCCGCCCAGGTGAGCGTTGAATAGCGCTGGCTCCCGGCTGCCCCCGCACGCATGAAAAACACACATTCGCCGAGCAGTCCGCTTTCCTCAACAGCCTCTCGGTTGACCTTTGCCCAGAGCATAGGCCATTTATTGTGCGCCGTCATTCCGGTCTCTCCGCCAGCGCATACCGCATCGGCGGGGAGGTATTCGCCGAAGTCGGCCATCCAGCCCCTGAAACCGAGCCCGATCAGATTGGTCTTGATCACGTTTTTATACCATTCGAAGGCAGCGGGAGAGGTAAGATCGACCACGCCGCAGTCGTATTCGCCGAAGTCGAAAAGATAGTCGCTTCCGTCCGCCCGCCGGACAAAGTAGCCGTTTTTCTCCGCTTCCGCAAAAAGCACGCCGCCTTTGACCAGATACGGATTGATGTATCCCATCCATTTTGTCTTCGGGTCGGCGGCGATGATCCTGTCCAGCCCGGGATACATTTCCTTGTTCCAGCGCCAGTCCCACTGCAGGCGCTTGCCGAAGGAGGTGATCCGCTTGCCCTCCCAGTCCTGTATCCAGACGGCGGACACATCCATGCCTCCGGCCCGGCATCTTTCGAGGATCTCCGAGACGCGTCCGCTGCCGCCCTGCACGCCGAGCCAGAGCCCCTTCATTGCCCATTCGGGCAGCTCCGGCTGCCTGCCGAGAAGACCCGACAGCTTGTTCAGAAGCTCCCGGTAGTCCTTTCCGCTGCCGAGGACAAGAGAAAGATCGCTGCTCCACAGCAGCAGCTCATGGAACTGCTCGTCCCGGAAGTCCAACTCGGCATATTCATAATTTTCAAGATGCGCGAAATAGCCTCTTGAGGAGACAAAGGTCGGCTGCGGGAAAAAGGTGGTGTGATAGTCTCCGCCGCCGCCGTCAGAGCAGTCGGCGAGCCGGGTGATCTCGGTGAGCTTGTTGCGTCCCACGCCCTGCTCTCTCGTCCAGATGGGGTAGAGCCTTCCGCGAAGGTCGATGGCGGAAAACTGCTCACCGCCGCCCATGACGTGCTCCGAAGGCTCTGCGGGGAAACGGATCCACAGCCGGTTATAGGGGGAAAGCCCGCGGCCGCGAAGATAAATGAGCCCCTGCCGCTCGGAGATCTGCACGTCGTATTTTTCCGTGCTTCCGGGTACGGTAAAAACAAGTCTGCCGCGGTCTGCCGAAAGAAGCTTCAGCGGGACGCGCAGCTCGGTTCTGTCGTCGATCGTGAAATTGCCGCGGTACATGGCTATTTTTTCCCTGCCGCAGCCGAGGAAAAACGCCGGATGCGCGTCACTGTGGAGCAGGAGGCGCTTTCCGCCCGTCCAAAGCTCGAAGCCGGTATCTGAGGTCCTGATTTCAAACATGGGTCGTCCTTCTTTATTCGTTATACCATTTGTCGGCATTATTATCCTCGCTTCCTTCCGCCGCGGCCCTTAACGCTCCCTCTGTGACATACGACATCACAAGGCAGCAGACGCCCGGAAGCAGCGGGATCAGCCCGGGAAGGAGCCATCCGACTATCGCAAAAGCCGCAAGCACGGCAGAAAGCAGCAGGGTCTTCCCGATATTTTTCAGCGCCAGATAGCCGGAGAAGCGCAGCGACCCCGCGACGCTGTTTTCAAAGCGGGAAATAAAGGGAAACAGCCAGACAAAGACAAATACCGCCGGAAGCAGCATGATCCGGCTCAAGTACCAGATCACCGTGCCCTCCGCATTTGCCATGCCGCTCAGCAGGTAGATATTGGCTGTGCCGATCAGAAGATAGGCGGTCAAAATGAGCCATGCCGAAAGCGATACCCGGAAATTGCTCTTAAAGGAAGAAAAAAAGGTCTGAGCGATCCGCCCCCGCTCGTGGCGCACGGATTTTACGGTGGTGTAGTACAGGGCGGTGCAGGCAGGGCCGAGCGTGATGACCGGAAGGGCGCATAAAAGCCACAAAAGGCCGGCGAAGATCACATCTATCGCGGCGGTCAGAGCAAGCCCGGCAGAGGTCTCATCAAACGGTTTGCGCATGTCATCGGTCCTCGGAAGGCACGGCAGGGCGCTGCCGCGTCCAGTTGTCAGTAGCGGCGGCTAAGGCGGCTGCCGCGTCCATTTGTCAGTAACGGTATACTTCAAAGCCCATCATATGGGCCAGGCAGGTCAGAGCAGCGGCCTGTCTGCCCTTGATCACGGCGAAGTGGGGCTCAAAGCCGTCAAGCACGCTCTGCTCGACCACCTCGCGGCAGGGCGATTCCGTCCGGACCACAATGGAGGTCCCGGTAAACTGCTTGGGCTTATCTAATGCCGCGCCCTCCAGAAGGAAGAAGCGGAAGCTTCCGTCCGGCTCCCGTCCCACCCGGAATACGGTCGCGTCGTCAAAGGCTTCGCAGCCGAAGTCCATGGCCGGGCCGATCTTCCTGTTGGGATGCACTCCGACCCGGGCACCGGTGTCCTTTCTGGCGAGAGAGCAGGCGGCGGCGCCGCAGTGCCAGAAGGTGATGCTGTTTTCGGCTTCGTCAAGCGAGACCGGATCGCCGAAAAAGACCGGCTCCCCGGAAAGCTGCATGCCGATCCACATGGAAAGCGCGCCGTAAATGTCAGCCTCGCATGCCGCTGCCACACCGTCGTCATTCAGCATGGACAGGGCGGCGCAGACCGGCGTTCCGTAGGCCGTAAAGAAATCCGGCCAGCAGCGGGAGGCAAGCGCTCCGATATGGTTCTTTTCGATATATTCACAGTAGGCACGGTAGAGGCGGGCATGGTCAAGCCGGTTCTTTTCCGGGGTGTTTTCCAGTCCGCACATCGCGCAGCGGGATCTTTCGAGATATTCCCGGCACTCCTCGTCGGTATAGGCCTTCGCCATAGCGATCAGCTCACGGGCCTCGACGGCGTCAAGCCGCACGCCGAAGCTGCTCGTCAGCTCGCTGTCCAGCGCCCGGCCGAAGCCAAAGCCCTGCGGGGTGTGACCGACGGCGGCCATGCGCAGATGACGCATACCGTATTTCACCTTTGCCGCGGCGAGGAACGTGCCTATGGTCTCTTTGCAGCGCGGCTCGCCGGGAGCGCCGAACAGATATTCAAAGCTGCGGTCATCAAAGGCGCGGAGAGCGTTCGCGGCGGAGTATGCGCCGGTCAGCGAGTTGAGGCGCAGCCTGCCTCCGTCGATGACGGGCTCTCTGAGCGTCCAGAGAAGCAGCGGGCAGTCAAAGCGGTGGAGGACCTCGGAAATATAGGCGGCATTGGCAAAGGTCAGGTTCTGGAAAATGACCGCATCCGGAGAGAGCTCATCCAAAAAGGCCGCAAGATCATCCATGGTCAGCAGCATTTTTTCCGGAATGCGGATGTCCGGACAAAGCTCCCGAAGAAGCTGCGCCGAGCGGTCAAACTGGACCTGAGCGCTTTCCAGATGGAAGGTCGGGACGCCTACGGGAACATATGCAGCAGTAAAATTTTTCATATCCGTTACCCTCGAAAATTAATTAACACTTTTAATGATCATAAGGGCAAAGGAGGGAATTGTCAATGCCGTTACCGGAGATTTTTCAGAAGCTTTCTGCCGCTTCGCGTTAATATTTGGGTTGACAAAGGGGGGAAGTCAGATTATCATTCAATTGGTTAAGTCTTTTAATCAAACAAGGAGGATATAGACTTGAATTACGACCTTAAGGAAATATGCAAGGATATCCGCTGCGATATCATGACCTGCATCGGTCATCTCGGCGTCGGGCATATCGGCGGCTGTCTGTCGGTCGTCGAGCTGCTTGCCGTGCTTTATTTCGAAGAGATGAATATCGATCCGGCACAGCCTAAAATGCCCGGGAGGGACAGATTCATCTGCTCCAAGGGACATGCCGGCCCCGCCGTATATGCGACGTTAGCGAACCGAGGATATTTTGACAAGGAGCTGCTGTTAACGCTGAATCAGGGCGGCACCAGCCTGCCCAGCCACTGCGACATGAACCGCACCGTCGGGATCGACATGACGACCGGTTCTCTTGGTCAGGGCTTCAGCTGCGCGGTCGGCGTGGCGCTCGGCTCAAAGCTCGACGAAGATCAGGCGACGATCTATGCCCTGATCGGCGACGGCGAGTCTCAGGAGGGGCAGATCTGGGAGGCGGCCATGTTCGCTGCCGCAAAGAAGCTGGATAACCTGATTGCGTTTACCGATTACAACAAGCTCCAGATCGACGGTCCCGTCGCGCAGGTCAACGGCGTCGAGCCGCTTTCCGCCAAGTGGGAGGCGTTCGGCTGGAACGTGATCGACGTAAAGGACGGAAACGATGTGTCTCAGGTCTCCGCAGCCGTCAAAGCCGCCAAGGCAGACCGAGGCTCGGGCAGACCGACGATGGTCATCCTGAATACCCTGAAGGGCTGCGGCGTTCCCTTTGTCGAGGCAATGGGCGCGGCCAACCACAACACCAACATCAGCGAGGATGACGCGAAACGCGCCATTTCGGAAATCAGAGGAGAGTGATCATATGGAAATGAGAGCTGTTTACGCCGAGTTCCTTGCCAGGGCCATGAGCGAGGACCGGCATGTCTGCGTCCTTGACGCCGATCTTTCCAAGGCAAGCGGTACCCGGGATCTTTATGAGCGTTTCCCGAACCAGATGTTTGACTGCGGCGTGGCCGAGCAGAACATGGCGTCCATCGCGGCAGGGCTTGCCAGCTACGGCTATAAGCCTTATATCGAAAGCTTCACCCCCTTTGCCACGCGCCGCATCTGCGACCAGATCGCGATCTCCATTGCCTATGCCGGCAGCAACGTGAAGATCGTCGGGACCGACCCGGGGATCTCCGCAGAGTTAAACGGGGGAACGCATATGAGCATGGAGGACATCGGCGTCCTTCGTTCTATCCCCGGTGTGGTCATCTTCGAGCCTGTGGATGAGGTCCAGCTTCGGGCCGCCCTGCCGGTCATCCATGCCTATGACGGCTGCGTTTATATTCGCCTTTTCCGTAAGACTTCGCCGGTCGTATTCGGCGAGGATTATCGATTTGACCTTTTCAAGGCGGATACGCTCCGCGAGGGAAAGGATGTTACGGTGTTCGTGTCCGGCTTCCTGACGGCTGATGCCATGGAGGCGGCCAAGAAGCTCGAGTCCGAGGGCATAAGTGCGGAGGTCATCAACGTCCACACCATCAAGCCCATTGACCGGGAGACCGTTATTGCCTCTGCCCGCAAGACGGGGACCGTCGTTACGGTCGAGAACCACAATGTCATTGGCGGTCTGCATTCTGCCGTCCTTGAGGCGCTTGCGGAGGAGAAGATCCCGGCCTGTGCCGTCGGCGTGCAGGACCGCTTCGGCGAGGTTGGCAAGATGCCTTATCTCCGCAGCGTTCTCGGAATGAATGTCGAAGATATCGCCGCCGCCGTCAAAAAGGCCGTATTACTGAAATAAAAAAGGAGAGTCATCATGAAAATCGCAATTGGCAGTGATAAATCGGGCTTCGTCGTAAAGGAAGCCGTCAAAGCCTTTCTCGCCGAGCAGGGCGCTGATTTTGCGGACCTTGGCACAACGGATCCGGAGCACGTCCATCCTTACTACGAAGTGGCAGGAACGGTCGCTCCCCTGGTGCAGAGCGGCGAATATGACCGCGCGATCCTGATCTGCGGCACCGGCGCAGGCATGAATATCGTTTCCAACAAGTTCAAGGGCGTTCACGCCGTTGCCTGTGAAGGCGTTTATTCCGCCAAAATGGCCCGGGCCATCAACAATGCCAACGTGCTGTGCATGGGCGGCTGGATCGTCGGCCCCGAAATGGCGATCGAGATGGTCAAGGCCTTCCTGAACACCGAATGGTGCCAGGATCTTGAGGACTGGCGCAAGGAGAACATGAAAAAGTTCAGCGTTCAGGTCAAAGCCATCGAGGATAACGTTTATGGTAAATGAGTTTGTTTACGCCCAGCCGGTAAAGATCTACTTCGGCGCCGGCAGCTTCGGCAGGCTCGGCGAGGTGCTTGACAGCCTTGCGGTAAAAAAGGCGGTCCTTGTTTGCGGAAAGCATTTTGAAAAGCAGGCAGAGGCGCTGTCCGAAGAGGAAAAGCGGATCTGCGCGGTCTTTTCCGGAGTGGAACCGAATCCTCAGCTTTCCGGTGTGGCCGAGACGGTCAGGCTTGCCCGCAGCCATCAGGCCGATGCGATCATCGGTATCGGCGGCGGCAGTGCGCTTGATACCGCCAAGTTTGCCGCCGCATCCGCTCCGGGGAATGCGGAGCCCGAGGAATATTATCACGGAAAGCCCTTTCCCGAAAAGCGGCTGACGATCATTGCCGTGCCCACGACCGCCGGAACCGGCAGTGAGGTGACACAAGTCTCCGTGATCAGCAACCGGACGGAAAAGAAAACGATGAACGATCCGGCGTTCATGCCTGCCGCGGCGATCGTTGACCCCGAGCTTACGGTCAGCGTTTCGCCCCGCACGACGATGAACACCGGTCTGGACGCACTTGCTCATGCTCTGGAGGGCTATTGGAGCCGCAATCATCAGCCGATCTCCGGCCTCAAGGCAATCGGGGCTGTCCGGCTGATCCTCGCCGAGCTCGAGACCGCATACCGGGACGGCAGTAACAGGGATGCGCGAAGCGCCATGGCCTATGCGTCGCTTCTCGGGGGGCTTTCGTTCGCCCTGCCGAAGACGGCCGCGAGCCATGCCTGCAGCTATCCTCTTTCGGAGGACTATCATCTGCCTCACGGCGAGGCCTGTGCCTTTACGCTGGACAGCCTGGTGCGCATCAACGCCGATGAGCGCCTGGAATATCTGTGCCGTGCGGTGGGACTGAGCGGTACGGATGAGCTCGCGGACAGGATAAGCTCGCTTAAGGCCCTCGGCGGTCTGCGAAGCCGTCTCGGCGAGCTTGGCGACGTCGATACCGACAAGCTCGCGGCCGCCTGCGCGGCGCATCCGCTCATGAATAACAATCCCGTCAAGCTTGATACAGCCGCTCTGAAAGCGATGTTTGAAGCACTGAGATGAAAAACGGATCGAAATCCGGCCTGATGATAGGCGCGATGATCGTTTCCTGGTCATTATACTATGCCGTTTCAAAGATCATGGTCGGCGCAACCGGCTCTCCGTTTCTGGCCGGGCTTCTGCTCCGCTTCTTTGCGCTGCTGTTCCTGACCGTACAGCTTCTGGCTGACGGCAGCTTTTCGCGTTTGCTGCATCAGGGGAAGTCCGTGTTTATCCTGATCCTTATCGGGATATTCGGATTCCCGCTTGATCTCTTTGCCAACATGGGCTATGCCGGCGGCTCCCTCAGCACCGGCACGGCCCTGCTGAAAACCGATGTCCTGATGGTCAACTTCGCCACGGTCATCATCTACAAAAAAAGGCTGCATGCTTCCGACTGGATCGGTACGGCCGTTATGCTTGCCGGTGTTCTTCTTGTCCTCGACGTTAAGCTTGGGGAAATGCAGTTTCATCCGACGGACCTGTTTTTTATCCTAAGCGCCCTGTGTGTGACGGCCAATGCCTTTATCATCAAGTCGGCGCAGGAAAAATATCACGAGGACGCGGACATGATCTCCTACTACAATAACCTGACCGTGTTGATCCTGTTTGCCGCGGGAGCCGCGGTTTCGGGGGATTTTCGGGAGTTTTCCTTCCGTGCGGCGCCGGGCTTCTGGTGGCTGGCTGCCCTCGGCGGTCTTGCTCAGACGGGGATATATTTCTTTTATTATCGCAATCTGAAAAAATATGAGGTCTGGGTCGTCAAGCTCTACCTGCTTCTCATGCCGGTGGTCAGCTGCTTTATCGGAGTCGCATTTCTGAATGAAGAGCTGACGGCAAAGAAGCTTTCTGGCATTGCCGTTGTTCTGGCCGGTGCGGCGGTGATCCTGCTGCGGGACCGGATAAACCGCGGGCAGGCCCTTGCCCCGGCGGCAAAAAGGAGACAGCCGTATGATCCGTGAGGGAGACAACATGATGGGCGTCAGACGCGCCAACCGCAGCGCGGTCCTGCGCACCCTGCATGAGCAGGGAGGAATGTCACGCAAGCGTCTGGCTGAAAATATGAAGCTGACCCCGGCGGCGATCACAAAGATCGTCAGCGAATTGATCGAGGAGGGGCTGGTAAAGGACGGACAGCCTCTTCCCGGAGGCGGCGTCGGCAGACGCGAGGTCATGGCTTACCTTGACGGACAGTCCCGCTGCGCGCTCGGCCTTTTGATCAATCTTCGCCAGGCCATCGTATCGGCGGTATGGCTCGACGGAAGCGTTATTTTCTCCGAGGAGACCGTCATACAGTCGGCGGCTCCCGCTGACGAGACCGTAGAGGCTCTCTGCGGAAGGCTGCTGTTTCTTGCGAAGGAGCACGGGCTGAAGAAGGAGCAGATCCTCGGCGTCGGCATTGCCATAAGAGGCATTACGTCCTCTGACGAACGCACGGTGATCAACAGCTTCGGCGCCCTTAACGACGCCCCTTACCCGCTTGCCCGGCGTGTGGAGGAACTGACCGGTCTAAGGGCAGTCATGGCTAACAACGTCCGGGCGCTGTTTGCGGCGCAGATGTATCTTTCCCGTGACCGGGAGCTTTCCTCGCAGTTTTTCCTCAGATGTGAATACGGAATCGGTGCGTCGCTTTCTATCAATGACCGCATTTGGCTGGGCGGAACCAACCAATGCTCCGAGATCGGACACATTCCGGTCATCCGCCGCGGCGGAAAGCCGTGCTCCTGCGGGAAAAGCGGCTGCCTTGAAACGATCGCTTCCCCTACCGCTATTCGGGAGGATGCTGTGGCGCTGCTTTCTCCCACGGCGACCCCCGTTCTTTGGGAAACGAGCCTGGCCAAGGGCGCCGATGCCCTGACGGTGGAGGATGTTCTTGAAGCAGCCAGCTGCGGTGATGCGGGAGCCGGCGGGATCGTTGACCGGGCGGTGACTGCCCTCGCCGGGGCCTTAAAGTCCGTCATTTATATTATCGATCCGGAAAAAATCGTCCTTTACGGCAGGATGTTCGAAAATGATTTCTTTTTGGCGCGGCTGATGGCCGAAATGCAGGAGGGCGTCGATGCCGGACACCATGTCGTCACCGAAAAAAGCGCCTATAACAAGCTTCTTGAAGATAAAGCGGCAGGCTTGCTCATGGTCGAAAGCTTCATCGAAAACGGAGGAATGCAGTGATGGATATGATGATAAGCAGACTCAAAAAGCTCAATCCCGGGGTTGAGTTTTACAGCGTTTACGACCCGGAATTCGGGCCCTACGGCCGTGTTCTTGACTGCAGCGCCGACGGGGAATTCCTCTCGGCATTTGACAGACAGCCGATCCCCGGAGAAGGCAATCATTACGAAGCCTCGGTGACCGAGTTCGAGCAGACGGCGTTTATCCGCGGTATCCGGCGAAGCGTCTTTGGCGATATGGATATCCAGGCCGGTTACTGCAACGGCCGCGGGCACAAGCTGAATGCGTTGGAATATCACAAATGCAGCGAGGTCAATTTCTCCTCGACCGGGCTTGTTTTGCTGCTGGCCCTGCCCGGGCAGCTGCACGAAGGAAAACTGGATTCCTCCTGTGTCGCGGGCTTTTACCTCCCTCCGCTTGTTGCGGCGGAGATCTTTCCTCTTGTGCTGCACTTTGCGCCCTGCCGGACAAGCGCCGACGGATTCAACTGCCTTGTGGTGCTTGAGCGCGGCGTAAATTCTCCTGTCGAACCTCCTGCCCCTTCTGCGGAGGGAGAAGAGAAGCTGCTCCGGATGCGCGGAAAATGGCTGACCTGCCATTCCGATTCGCCGCAGGCGGCACTCGGTGCATTTGTCGGGATCTCCGGCGACAATATCGATCTCCATATCTGAAAAAAATCAAGCTGT
>JAZRYN010000086.1:0-4923 GCA_045600745.1 Lachnospiraceae bacterium | reverse complement strand
GTGGTGCAGGAAGCGGCGGAAATGACCTGTTCATCCGGCTTCAGCGTTTCATGGTTCACATTGTATACGATGGTGGGCAGATCGTTGCCCGCAGGGGCAGAGATCACGACCTTGCGCGCGCCGGCATTGATGTGAGCCATGGCCTTCGCCTTGGAGGTGTAGAAGCCCGTGCATTCCAGCACGACATCGATCCTCAGCTTCTTCCAGGGAAGGTTGTTCGCATCGGCCTCCTTATAGATCGGGATCCTCTTGCCTTCGACCTCGATATAATCCTCGCCGGCAATGATATTATTGCGGTGAGCGTAACGCTTCTGGGTGGAATCATATTTGAGCAGATGAGCAAGCATCTTCGGGTCGGTCAGGTCATTGATGGCGACGATCTTGTAGCCCTTAAGGTCAAACATCTGGCGGAAGGCCATACGGCCGATGCGCCCAAATCCATTAATAGCAACTCGTACCATGGGTAAATCCTCTCTTATTTTTAATTTCCTTTAATGGATTATAGGAGTTTGTGATTTTTTTGTCAAGCGCTTTTGCCGGAAATCACACTTTATTTTCTTAAGACTTTTCCGGAAGCCTTCGTCCGCCGCGCTTTTCTTCCGGCAAAAAGCAGCGGCTCCGGCCTTTCCGCCGGAGCCGCTGCTTTTCACTTTGTCCGCTGTTAGTCAGGCTTTGCCGTACCGCAGTCGGAGCAGAAGTTTGCCGTATTTTCTTTGCCGCATTTCGGGCAGATCCAGGCGCCTGCCGGAGCGGGCTTTGCCGTGCCGCAGGAAGGGCAGAAGTTGCCTTCGTTCACCCGGCCGCACTTCGGGCAGGTCCAGGCCCCCGCCGGAGCGGGCTTTGCCGTGCCGCAGGCGGAGCAGTAGTTTCCGCTGTTTGACTTGCCGCATTTCGGACAGATCCAGCCGTTTTCCGCAGGAGCCGCCGCGTTCTGTGCCGCACCGGCGGCAAACAGTCCGGGGGTCGCGCCGCCGCCCGCATTCATCGTCATGCCGACGCCCATGAGCCCCGCCATCGCGCCGTTTTCGTTGGCGGCAGCCGTGTTCATTGCCGTGACCGTTCCGGCCGCCATCACGCCGCCTGCCATGTTGGCGTTGGAATACACCGCCGCCTCCTGCGCGCGCTTGATGCGCTCCTGATCCTCTTCAGGCAGCGTCACCGTGGAGATCGCCACACTGACCACTTCGATCCCGCGCAGCTCGCCCCACTTACGGGACAGCTGCTCGTGCATGGCGTCCGTAAGCTCGGAATTGTGGGAAACGATCTGATTCGGACGCATTTCCATATCGGAGAGCTTGCCGAACGCCGGCTGCAGGGCATCCAGGAATTCAGCCTTTAACTGAGGATCCAGCATCTCGCGGCGGTATTCCTGCGCTACATTGCCGACGACCTTTGTATAAAAAAGCATCGGGTCGGTCAGCCGGTAGGAATAAAGACCGGCGCAGCGCACGGAAACGTCAAGATCCAGATTGATGCGCCTGTCGACCACGCGGAACGGAACCGGATTGGGAGTGCCGAACTTGTTATCGATGATCTCCTTGGTGTTGAAATAATACACCCGCTGATCCTTGCCGGTGCTGCCGCCCATAGCAAAACGGCGGCCGACGACCTTGAAGGTCTCGAGCAGGCTCTGGCCGAATTTACCGGTGAAGATCGAAGGCTCCGAAGAGGAATCCCAGGTGAACTCGCCGGGCTCGGCGCAGAATTCCACGACCTTGCCTTGCTCCACGATCATCATGCACTGTCCGTCGGCTACCACGATGCCCGATCCGTTGGAAATAATGTTGTCAGACCCCTTGGTGTTGGAGGAACGGTTTCCGACCCTTTTTTGGCCCTTTACCATAAGCGTTTCCTTGTCAAGTGCCTCGCAGTAGAAAAACTCCTTCCACTGATCGGCCAACACGCCGCTGACCGAGCCGAGTGCCGCAGAAATAAGACCCATAGTTATGCTCCTTTCAGTTCCGTATTCATGTGTTTCTCAGAGTTTTGCCTGTATTGTTCAGCAAAAATAGTCTTCTGTCTATCAGTATAGCAGACTCCTTGCTGTTTGTCTCGTTTTTTCTGTATTTATGAGGACATTTGTTAAAAATGCCCGCCGCCTCCGCCGTGGCTGCTGCCGGAGGAGCTGATGTGCCCGCCGCCTCCGCCGCTGTCCGTCTTCTTCTGTTTCTCTGTGCGCGTGACCGAGCTGCCGAGGAAAAGCTCGTTATAGCCGCGGAGCTCGTAGCTGCCGTCCACGATGAAGTTCTGCGCCATGCTCGCCGTATGCACCGGCCTCATGCGGCGCTTCATATTGCTCGTGACCGCCCAGGCCACGATAACGGCCAGAGCGAATCCCCAAAGAAGGTCGGAGAAGTCCCCTTCATTTTCCTCAGGCACATCAAAGCTGCCATTTTGCTCATGCTCCTCCGCCAGCTCAAGGAATCGTTTCGCCGCACCGTCATAGCTTCCTCCGGTAAGGAGCGGCTGCAGCGTTTCCGTCAGATAGCCGATGTCGGCCTCGCTGTATTCCTCGTACTCCCGTCCGGCCGTGGAAACATGGTATTGCCTGTTGCCGGCCTCCATGCTGATGACCAGGATCATACCGCTTCGGTCGCCCCCGCAGCCGTAAGCGTTCGCGTCATAATAGTCGTCGGCAAAATCCCTGATCGAGCTGTAGACGCGCTCGCCCAGAGAAGCATCCTGCAGAAGATAGACCGAGAGCAGCACGATGTCCGTCCGATACCTTTCCGCCAGCTGCGCAGCGGCCAGACGGAGCTCCTCCTCCGTCCTGTCTGACCAGATCCCCGCCTTGTCAATGATCCTGTCTGCCGCCGTCGCATAGCTTCCCTCGCGGTAGACCGAAGCCACGTCCTTAGCCATTGCCGCCGTCCCGCATACCGTCAGGGCGAGTACGGCCAGAAGGGCTGCAAGCTGTTTCACTGTCCGTTTCATCCTCTCTCCCTCCTACAGATACAGCGACAAGGTAAAGAGCGCGCCGACCACAGCGGCTGTGCCCAGAAAATAAGCCCAGAAGCGGCCCCTGGAGATCGGAAGATCTCCGGTCATTTTGCCCGTCTGCCCGTTAACGGCAAAGCTGTATTTCTGACCGCCGTAGCTCGCCGTGATCAGATATACCGGCAGCAGGACATAGTTTACCTTTGTGTCGGTAAGGCGGATACGGCTGAGTGCCGGGACCGCCGTGGTAAAGCCCCGCAGCGAGGTGCGGAAAGCATCCGCCATGCTGTTTTTGACCCTCTTGTCGGCTCGGGGAAGGCAGGCTTCCGCATCTTCATCAAAGCGGTCGGCCAGAAAGCCGGAAAGGTAGCCCGGAGCAAATTCCTGTATGTCGGAAAAATCATAGGGTTCTATCGAATCCATCAGCGCATCGTCCATGCGCTTCGAGCCGTCCGCGGGAACACGGGAAAACGACATCCCGCCCTCGCAGGTGACCAGATAGCGCGAGGTCTCCGTGTAATAATACCGGCTGTCCGCCCAGCTGCGTACCCTCGTGGCGTCGAAGCTCATGGTCCCGTCCGCGCGGCAGTCGAACAGCCAGAAGGGCACGTAGACGCCCTTGACCTCCTCGACCTTATGCGCCGTCAGGAAGTCCTTCGGGAGCAGTCTTTTTCCGGCGCAGTAGCTTTTAACGATCTCCTGCAGGCGCTTTTTGTCTACCCGGAAGGGAATAACGCCGTTCGGCTTAAGAAGACCTGAAAGGTTCTGTCCGATGACCATGACATTATCACAATAGGGGCAGTGCGTCGCCGCCGTTACGGCATCCGTGACCACCTCCGCGCCGCAGGATTCACAGACGTAGGATACAAAGCCATCCAGTGATTCATCCGGCACGCCGGCCGAATAGTCCCCCCAGTCAAAGGGCTGTTCGGCATTCACCGACGCATTTTTCACCTCTTCCAGAGAAAAATCTGAACCGCAGTATTCGCAGGAAAAGCGGCCGATCTCCGCACTGTATTTCAGCGGAGCGCCGCAGCCGGGGCACTTGAAAGATAACGTTTCGTTCAATGAGCACACCTCCTTTTCAGGATCTATTATCGACCGCATCCCGCAGGCTGTTGCCGATCAGATGGAAAGCGATCATCAGCAAGGCAATGACTAACGCAGGGAAAAGCACCTGCGTCGGATAGAGTCCCAGCGAAGACTGTGCCTCCGCAAGCAGGTTCCCGAGAGAGGGCTCCGGCGCCGGCACTCCCAGGCCGATATAGCTCAGAAATGACTCGGTGAAGATCACACCGGGGACGGCCATAACGGCGCGGGTGATCAGCGGACCGACCGCATTCGGCAGAATGTGGCGGGTCATTATCCGCACATCCTTCGCTCCCATGATACGTGCGGCAAGCACGTATTCCCGGTCTTTCAGGCGCAGGAACTGCGCCCGGACAAGGCTGGCGGTCCCCACCCAGTTCCGGCAGGCAAGCGCCAGGATCATCGTTCCTACGCCGCCTCCCATGAGCATGATCATCAGCGTACAAATGACCACATTCGGGATGGCGCGCACGATCTCGCAGATCCGCATCAGGAAAAGGTCCGTCTTTCCGCCGTAATAACCGCAGACGGCTCCGTATGCCGTTCCGATCAGAAGGTCCAGAAGGACCGCCAGGAAGGCGATAAGGAGCGAGGTACCCGCGCCGCGCCACACGCGCGTCCAGATATCTCTACCCAGCGTATCCGTACCGAACCAGTAGTTGACCGAAGCGTCCGCGCCCTTATAGAGGTAATAGTCCACCTCAACATCGGCAATGCTTACCCCGCGCACGGTCCGCTCGTTGAAAACACGGATGATGCACCCCTCCGGATATCTGTCTTTATCCTCCAGCGTGCTCAGCTGCCTCGCCCTCAGGGTCGCATGGCCGTTAAAAAGGGGGATCCAGCTGAGCGCCCGGATGCGGGGCGGCATATTGACATGATCCTCCTTCAGCATCT
>JAZRYN010000085.1:0-11449 GCA_045600745.1 Lachnospiraceae bacterium | reverse complement strand
TATCGCAAAAATGATAATAGCTATGACAATAAGAATCAGCCGCAGCATGAGATCGGCATGCCTCCTTCATGGTTGGTTACCACAGAGTATAGCATGAGGGCACGGGAAAAAACAATCATCCAAATATGAAATTAAGCAAATTATAAGAAAAGACAGGCTGGTCGGCGAAAAAGAGGGGGGGAGGGCCTAACCGGAGGACCTAACGGCCCGCTTTTTTCTGCTGCGGCACTTGACATTCGCGCTTTTACGTGCTAAAGTGCTTAAGAATAAACTGAGCCGGAGGGATATCATGAATCGTATGATGCAGTCGGAGCCTGTCCGTGACTTGATCCGTGCTATTTTATTGCTTGAAAGCGAGCAGGAGGTGGAGGATTACCTGACTGACATCTGTACCATGAATGAGATCGAAACGCTTGCGCAGCGCCAGCAGGTGGCGTTTTTGCTGCGGGATAAGCTGACCTATAACGAAATCGAGGAGAAGACCGGCGCATCGACCGCGACCATCAGCCGTGTCAAACGCTCTCTGCAACAGGGAGGCGGAGGCTATGAGGCCGCACGCAGGCGCCTAAAAGGAGAAAAATAGAACATGACATCTATCTGTGAGACGCTGAATGCGCCTCAGCAGAAGGCTGTGCGAACGACAGAGGGACCGCTGCTCATCTTGGCCGGGGCCGGCTCGGGAAAGACAAGGACCCTGACGCACCGCATAGCCTATTTGATTGAGGAAAAAGGGATCGATCCCTGGCATATTCTGGCGATAACCTTTACCAATAAGGCGGCGGAGGAAATGAAAACGCGTGTTGCCGCCATGACGCCGCTCGGAGGAAGCGTGTTTGTCTCGACCTTTCATGCCTGCTGTGCGCGTATCCTGCGCAGCACGGCGGACCTGATCGGCTACACCCGTTCGTTTTCCATTTACGACACGGAGGATTCCCGCGTTCTGATGAGGCGCATCATCAAGGACAAGGAACTGGACCCGAAGGTCTATAACGAAAAGGATGTGCTGCGGCAGATCTCTTCGCTGAAGGACGAGGTGGTCACGCCGGAGGAGTACGCGGCGCGCCCGGGAAGCTTCAGGGAGCAGCGGATCGCGGAGCTCTATGCGGAATACCAGAAGCGCCTGCTGCTTGCGGACGCCATGGATTTTGACGATCTGCTCGCCAATACGGTCCTGCTGCTGCGGGAGTACGAGGATGTGCTGGAACGCTTCAGGGACCGCTTCCGCTATATCCTGGTGGATGAATATCAGGATACCAACACCGCCCAGTTCGCCTTTGTGGAGCTGCTTGCGCGTAAGCACCGAAACCTTTGCGTGGTCGGTGATGATGATCAGTCGATCTATAAATTCCGCGGGGCGAATATCGGCAACATCCTCCACTTTGAGGAGGCCTTTCCCGGGGCGGAGGTGATCCGCCTGGAGCAGAATTACCGCTCGACCAAAAATATTCTGGCGGCGGCCAATCAGGTCATCCGTCATAACGGCGAGCGAATGGATAAGACGCTCTGGTCGGATAAGGAGGAGGGCGATAAGGTGGCGCTTCGCGAATACGCCGATGCGAAGGAGGAGGCCGCCGAGATCGCCCGCGATATCGAGAAGGAGCGGGGCCGCTTTGCCTACGGGGACTGTGCCGTTTTGTACCGGACGAACAGCCAGTCGCGCCTTTTAGAGGAGGCGCTCGTGAACCGGGGCGTCCCTTACCTGTTAGTCGGCGGGACGAATTTCTACGAACGCCGCGAGATCAAGGATCTGCTGGCGTACCTGAAAACGGTGGCTAACGCCTGCGACGATGTTGCGGTCAGGCGGATCCTCAATGTTCCGAAGCGGGGGATCGGCGAGACGACGGTGGAACGCATCGCGCATCTTGCGGCAGAGGAGGGGGTCTATTTCTTCGAGGCCCTGCGCAAGACCGCGGATGACCCGGAGACCAAAAAGGCGGCGGCCGCCAGGCTGAGCGACTTTGTGCAGCTGATCGACACCTTCCGGGACGCGCAGAAGGAAATGCGGGTCGCGGAGCTGATCGCTTTTATTCTGGAAAAGAGCGGCTACCGGACGGCCTTAAAGGAAGAGGGCGAGATCGAAGCCGAAGCGCGGCTGGAAAATCTGATGGAGCTGCAGAACAAGGCGGCTTCCTTTGAGGACGAGCCGGGCGATCCGGATGCGCTCGGCCGTTTTCTGGAGCAGGTCGCCCTGGTGGCGGATGTTGATGAAATGGAGAGCGGCACGGACCGCGTGACGCTGATGACGATGCACAGCGCCAAGGGCCTTGAGTTTCCCAAGGTCTATCTGGCCGGGATGGAGCAGGATCTTTTTCCGAGTGCAAAGTCCCTGTACTCAGGCAGTGACGATGACCTCGAAGAAGAGCGGAGGCTCTGCTATGTGGGCTTAACCCGGGCAAAGGAGAAGCTGATCCTGACTGCGGCACGTATGCGCATGGTCAACGGGCAGACGCAGATCCACAACACATCACAGTTCGTGGATGAGATCGATCCGCTGCTGCTGAATAAAGAGCGGCTCTCGTCGATGCTCAGCCCGCGCGAGGGCAGCGAACGTCAAATGAGAAAGGATTATGAGGCCGGAAGGATCTCCTCCTTCGGCAGAAAGGGGCAGTCAGTGGGGTGGACAGATTTCGGCGACAGCTTCGGCTTCGGGGAAATGCCTAAAATGCGCGGCAGCGTCAGACCGCAGGGCAGCGGGCCGGTGTCTTCTTATTTTTCCTCGCAGGAGGAGAAGATCAAGGAGGCCTCGAAGGCCGCGACGGAGCTTAAGGCGGGCGACAGAGTAAACCAGAAGCGCTACGGCAAGGGAACGGTCGTTTCCCTGCAGCAGGGCAAGCGGGATATTGAAATAACGGTGGATTTTGACAGCTTCGGCCGGAAGGTGATGCTGGCAGGCTTTGCCGGATTTGAGAAGATCGACGAGTAGGCCGCGCCGCAGCCCTAACTCTTTATGGCTGCTGACGGCGGACTGGCTAAGCGGCTTGCGAAGGCTGACGCAGCGCCTTCGCGCCGTGCTTGCGGCGCTCCCCGACCTATGCTATAATCAGGGCGAGCGGAGTTGCCGGGAATGGGCCCGGCAGATAAGGCTCTTCGATAAAACAGAAAGGATGATGACCATGAAAGAAACAAAGGAAAGTCGCTGCAGGCTGAAAAAACCGCTGATCATTCTCCTGATATTTGCGGTGCTGTCCCTGATCGGATGGCTGGTATATTATTTCTTCTTTGAAGAGGATGATGAAGAGTTAGATGAATCCCTGTTCGGAGAGGATGCGGAGCAGACAGCGCAGGAAAAGACCTCTGAAGTGACCGCCGGGGCATGCCCCTGCGAGGCTGCGCCGGAGGGCTGACGCCGCCGCCAAAAGGAGAGTATATGAGCGGACACATGACCTGTGCCGCCTTCGGGCGCTGCGGCGGCTGCCGATACGGTGCGGAACCGTATGAGACGCAGCTCGCCGCCAAGGAACAGGAATTACTGACACTCTTCCGGACCGTTCTTCCGGAAGAGTTCTTTTCATGCGGTGCTTATGAAGGAATATCGGGAAGTCCCGAACCATACGGCTACCGCAACAAAATGGAATATTCGTTCGGCAACGAATGCAAGGACGGGCCCTTAACGCTCGGCCTGCATAAGAAGGGGAGCTTTTACGATATTATCCCGGTACCGGACTGCCTGATCGCTCCGGCTGATTACGGAACGATCTGCGCGGCCGTCCAGTCCTATTTCCGGAAAAAAAACATCCCCTTTCTGCATAAAAAAAGCCATCAGGGGTGCCTCAGGCATCTGGTGTTAAGAAGCAGCCTTGACGGAAGCATCCTCGTCAATCTGGTGACGACATCCGCCTACATGCCGGAAGCGGAATTTAGTGAAATGCTGCTTTCCCTGCCGCTTAAGGGGCGCATTACCGGCATATTGCATACCGAAAACAACAGCGCCGCTGACGCGGTCATCCCCGAGCGGGTGAACCGGCTGTGGGGCGAGGACTTTCTTACCGAAAGCGTCCTCGGGCTGTCCTTCCGAATTACTCCCTTTTCCTTCTTTCAAACCAATACCCGCGGCGCGGAACGGCTCTACGAAAAGGCCCGGGAATACATCGGCGCGATAGACGGATGTATCCTGTATGACCTGTACAGCGGAACGGGGACGATCGCCCAGGTGCTTGCGCCGGCGGCCAGGGAGGTCATCGGGGTCGAGCTCGTAGAGGAGGCGGTCCGTGCGGCAAGGGAAAATGCGGCGTTAAACGGACTGCATAACTGCAGCTTCCTGGCCGGTGATGTGTTGAAGGTGCTGGACAGCATTGACGCTCCTCCGGACATGATCGTGATGGATCCGCCGCGGGACGGGGTAAATCCGAAGGCCTTATCGAAAATTATGGGCAGGGGGGCACGAAACCTGCTTTATATCAGCTGCAAGCCCTCAAGCCTTGTGCGTGATATTCCGGCACTGCGGCTCGGCGGTTATGAGGCTGCCCGCCTTTGCCTTGTGGACATGTTCCCGAATTCGGCAAACTGTGAGGCCGTCTGCCTGCTGCAGAAGCGCCCGTAGGCGCCCCATACGGCCGGCGGCAGTCCGGCTCCGGTGAGGGCGGCAGGAACAGGGAGCGAAGAAGCGGCTGCCCTCCTCCTAACGGGAAGAAAGCCAGCCGGAGGACGCGGAGAGGCTGCCGGGGAGGGAAGTCTGGTGACAGGATGAAGATGACAAAAAAGACAAAAAAACGGATATTTGAGATCATTCAGATCGGGAACCAGGAGGATCTGCCGAGCCGCGCCTTCGATATCTTTATCGTGACGGCGATCGTGGCCAATATCGCGGTGTTGCTGCTGGATACGTTTGATGAACTGAATGCGTATGATGGCCTGTTCCGGGCGGTAGAATCCGTCACCGTCCTGATCTTCGGCATTGAATATTTTCTGAGGATATGGACGGCTGATCTTCTGTATCCCGGTGAAAAGCGGGGAAAGGCAACGCTTAAATTCCTCTTTTCCTTTGACGGCATCGTGGATCTTCTGACGATCCTTCCGTTTTTCTTCCTCTCCGGCATGGGCGCCGTGCGCAGCCTCAGAGTGGCGAGGATCTTTCATCTTTTCCGCATCAATACGCAGTATGAGTCCTTTCAGGTCATCACTACCGTTCTTAAGGAGAAAAGGAATGCGATCCTGTATTCGGTCTTTATCATTTTCGTCCTGATCCTTGCGGCGTCGCTCAGCATGTACAGTGTGGAGCATAACGCCCAGCCGGAGGCCTTCCAAAACGCATTTTCCGGCATCTGGTGGAGCGTATCCACCGTATTTACCGTCGGATACGGGGATCTTTATCCGGTGACCGATCTGGGACGCACCATAGGGGTGATCATCACCTTTCTCGGCGTGGGAGCGGTGGCGATCCCGACAGGGATCCTTTCTGCCGGCTTTGTCGAGCATTATTCCCGTATGCAGCGAAGCACCGCGGCAGCCGAGTACAAGAATAACAGCGCGGTCATCCTGACGGACAAGACCTCTCCGTACCTTGCCCGTTCGATCAGGGAAATGGAGGACATCAGCGGCGTTTGCGTGACGGCGATCATCCGCAGGCAGACGGTCGTGGTGCCGGAGGATAAGGTCGTGATCGAGGAGGGAGGTATCCTGCTTGTGACAAGGCTCTGAGCAGAGCCGGGCACGAATATGAAAAGCCTGAACGGCTCACCGGTCTTTCCGGAAAGCGTTCAGGCTTTTGTTTTGCTGCAGGATCTTCTTAAAGCCCGGTCATTTCTCTGCGCTTGCTGTCGATGCGGACGCGGCCGGCATGAAGGCTCTCTTTGAAGAAATCCTTCACGGAGCAGCCGGCTCTGCCGGACGAAGCGCAGGCACAGGCGCAGGCGCAGGACGATACGCAGGCACAGGACGAGGCGCACGCACAGGAGGATGCGCAGGAGGAATGGTGCGAGCCGCCGCCTGAGCGGGAGCTGCCGCTATACCCGCCTGAGCGGGGACGGCTGACGGGAACATTGACTACGTTTACGCGGATATAGGTATTCGGAGAATCGCCGTAGCGGTAGGTTCCGTTGTGCGTATACTGCTCCGGTTTTTTGATCTGGCTTTCCTCGACGACCTCCTTGCTCTTGATCATGCTGCGGCCGCAGTAGGCACAGTTGTCCTTGCCTTCCTCCCGTGCCGAGCCGCAGCCGGGACAGAAATCGTAATATTCGATCTTGGTGCGGGTGATCTTTTTTTCTGTCCCCTTTGAAGCGGCGAAGCCTATGCCGCCGAAGATAAAGCCGAAGAATTTAACGACAGCGATGATCGGAACGGCAAGGAACGCAACAACGATCAGGACGCCGATCAGAGAATAGAGGATATCGCTGCCGGAGGAATAGCTATCCGTATTGCCCGTATCAGCCTGACGCTCGGGGGAAAAGCCGAAGGCGTCGCCCGGATAAGTAACGCTCATGGTATATTGCTCCCCGGGGGAAAGCGAGGTCCGGAAGACAAGATACCCGTCCTCCCGCAGGCAGTCCGGCTGCCAGGCGCCGGCCTTTTCTGCATTCCAGCGGACCACGAGCTCATCCACACTGAAACCGTCAAACCAGGCAGGAGTAAAGATGTAGACCGTCTCACCTTCCACCCATTTGTCGATCTGATACATGCGGTCCTGCGTCAGGGAAAAGTCAAAGCCTACGGTTTCGTCCTTGCCGTAGCCGCGGTCGAGATAAATGGCAAGGCTGCTGCCGTTATCTTCGATAGAACGGATCGTACTGCTGAGTGGGGTGATGTTCTCATGCTCGCTGTTCGGCAGGCCGAGATCGACCCATTCCAGCTTTTCCTTTCCGCCGCCGTCATAAAGGACCTTCCAGTCGATATGGTAGGTCATTTCGAGAGTGGCGTCCGGGTTGACATCGACGGTGATCGTGAAGTTCAAAATTTCATCCGTGGGCGCGGCATGGGCCCTTATGCCCGGAAGAAGGAGAAAAAGCAGCAGAGCGGCGGACACAAGCAGGCGCTTGGAGACGATGTCAAGCTTCCTTTTCATCAGCAGTACCTCCTTAGCGGGCATTCGCCGGTCATTTCCGCCGAATAGTCTCTTCGCTCGGCACAGAGCGGATGATCCCAGATGGCTTCCCAGTCGTCGGTCAGCATATTTCCGAGAGGGGCGTCGGAGAGCCAGCTCTGGCAGGGGACAACGTTGCCGCCGGGCGTAATGGCCATATTTGATAAACAGGCTCCGCAGGAGGGAGAAGAAATATTCAGCTCATCGAAGACCGCCTGACTGATCCAGCCGGGCGAGGTAAAGGCGATCTCCATGCCCGAGCGGTGACAATAGGAAACGGCTTCCCGAAGGAGCTCTTCCAGCTCTTTCCCGGTAAGCTGCAGCCGCTCCGAGGGCTCCTGCGCTGCGTTTCCGGTCGTAATGAGGCCGGAGCAGGTCAGGTAAATAACGCCTTTTTCGTGCAGATATTCGAGGGTCTTCACATAATCCCTGTTCAGCGTGCAGAGCGGAGTATTGATGCTGACAGAGAGCCCTGCCGCAAGGGCGTTTTCAATTCCCGCCACCGTATGCTCAAACTGCGGGGCCCCGACAAGGCGGTTATGGATCTCCGGATCAGACGAATAGAAGGTGATCTGAACGCTGTCAAGCTCTGCCTCACGGAGCTTCTGGCAGTAGTCCGGCGTCAGCCGGATGCCGTTCGTGTTCAGGCGGGAAATAAACCAGCGTGCATGGCGGATCAGCTCGAAGAGGTCTTCGCGCATGGTCGGCTCGCCGCCGGTAAAGGTGATCTGAGGGATCCCCACCGTGCGGCATTTATCCAGGATCTGCTTCCATTCTTCCGTGGAAAGCTCGGGCTCGTCCGAATGAAGCTGACCGGCGGCATAGCAGTGGATGCATTTCTGATTGCAGTGCCATTTTCCGTCCTTGGTCATGGCGCTGACCATCACATCCATACGGTGCGGCGCGGTCATCATTTCTGCGTAATCGCCGAGGCTCATATATGGAATATCGGTCGTCACCTCCTCCCGGTAGGCGATCTGCCGGAGAGTAGTGAAAATGCGGGTGATGTCGCTTTCAATGCGCTTTTTGGAAAGCACAGGGATGACCTGCTTTACGTTTTCTGCCGCGTGCTCAAGGATCTCCCGGATGCTTTCCTCGCCGATCGCCTTTCCGTCGTAGCGATTGGTCTCACGGATCATTTCGGCAAGAGCGACCGCCGACACAAAGCTGAGCGGCACGATATCTGTGCCGTTGATGATAGCCGCGCTCGGGTTTAACGTATTTTCCTCTGCCTTCGGAGGAATCAGATGGATCCTTATTGCACCGGGGCCGTCCGGGTTCAGGGTGGTATGCAGGACTTCGTTGAATGTGGAAGCCATGTACGCCTGGATCTGCCGGACGGTTTTTGTCTTTCGGAACAGTTTTGGGATGGAGATCATGGTCACCTCACTGTGTTTTTGTTGTTATTATAAAGGGCGAACACTTTTGTGTCCACCCTTTCCCTTACTGTCGCTGTCTTTTTTTGCCGCCGGTCAGAATACAAATGATACCGACGGCGGTACAGATCAGATCTCTGACGCGGTAGATCAGACCGCCCATGACGCCGATGCCGGAGCTGATGCCGAGAAAATCAAGGGCAATCGCCATGCCGCCCTCGCGCGTGCCGGCCTGCATCGGCACCACAAAGAGAAGGTTGCCGACCAGGGAAGCGAAGCTGAGGATGAGGATCCCTCCGGTGATGTGAATATTTTCCCCGAGATAAAGGAAGATCAGGAAGTATTCCGCGCCCTCCAGGAGCCTCGCCAGATATTCCAGAAGGCCCGCCGAAAGCAGCTTGCCCCGGTCGGCGCAGAATTCCGCATAGCCCCGGTCGATCTCCGCCAGCATCGAAGCATTTTTCTCCGCGTATGCGGCGGCCTTTTTGCCGATCGCCGGGAGCTTAGAGAAAAAGCGGAAGGCAGGAATGACGAGGCCCTTATGCTTCTTCCGGAAAAAGTATAAGCAGGCCAAGAAAAGGAAAAATGCCGCTGTCAGCAGTAAGACCGTGGCATAGGTCTCGCCGGGACAGCCGGAGACCAGATAGATGGCGGCGCCCGTCAGCCAAAGCAGAAAATGTCCGATGGTGTAGAGAAGACTGAAGGTGATGGTCGAGGAGGTCGCCTTTTCGGTCGGCATGAAGGCTTTCAGCTCAAGGATGCGGTAAGGCTCTCCGCCGAACAGACCGGCGGGAGTGACCGTATTTAAGGCAAAGCCGGACAGGCATATCCGGTATAGCTCCGGCAGACTGACGTTCGATGCGGCGTCACCGAGGATGATCCGGTAGACATTGGCGTGCGCAAAATAAATGATCGCCCAGAGCAGCAGCAGGCCCAAAAGGAGCAGCGGAAGCATAGGCGTCAGCATTTCCTGCCAGTCCAGCTGGTCGGGATTGGCTTCGACCGCCAGAACGATGATGCCGACGATCCCGATGAGGAAGAATATGGCGCGGTACTGCTCCTTTGTGATCGCCCTGACGGAGCCTGCGGCAGCGCAAGCCGGGTCGTCAGGGAAGAGCTCGGCGCACAGATGCCCCGCTTCTGTCTCATACCGGGAGACCATGACGAGCTTTAATCCTTCCATCACGGTCAGGATAAAGAGAAAATAGAAGGCCTGCTGCCGACAGAGCAGCAGAAGAAAGAAGAGGTAAGCCCGCGGATTAAAGGACAGAAAATTGGTGGTCTGGATATATCGGCGGCTCACGGCGATGTAGGCACCGGCGATCTCCTCGCGGGTCTGCTCGTCGCATTCCTCGGCCTTATCAAGCAGCAGCTGGGTCTTCCCGGCACGCCTGACCTGAATCTCGGTATAGCAGAGATAGAGCTTCAAATAGAGACGCCGGAAGAAAGAGTGCTTGGCGGGGAGCCCGGCAAGCTCTGCCCGGATGCTTTTCGGACGGGCAAGGTCATTCCGGCTTTGACCGTGAAGAAAATACAGATGAAGGCCCCGATAATAATCCGCCATACGGGCCTGTCCGGCATGAGCGAGCATGGTCAGGAGGATGAGCGGCCAGATGTACCAGGACCAGGGGGTCTTCGTAAAGGGGATCAATTCATCCGTCGTGCGCAGACCGACGGCAATGTAGATGGACAGAAAATTGATCATGTCCACGGCGCCGTCAAGGAAGCGACCGAACTGGCTGCCGGAATGGGCAAGGCGTGCAACCTGACCGTCGGAGCAGTCAAGGATGGCGGCAAAGATCTCGGCTGCGATGCCGAGAAGGTTGAGCAGAACATTTTTGGGGTATAAAAGGAAGCTGCCGCCGACGCCGAAAAGCATGGAGGAGAGCGTGACTGCATTGGCCGACCATTTCATTTTCATGAAAAGATGCGTCAGCCGGATGGCAATGGGATCATAGAAAAGGACGTCAATCGGGTCATCGGTTTCGCCGGATTTGCGGGATGCCAAGATGTCGGCCTTCAGCCGCCTTGCGCGAGCAGCGGCCGACTCGCCTGCCGAATGATTGGTCGTTAGACGAAGGTTACTCATTTTTAATCAAATTCTGCGTAATCAAAACAAGATCCTTTCTAAAGAGTCCTGTCGTATATCATAGCGTTTTCTCCGAAAAAGTAAAGCAAAAATTGGGCAGGCGGGGCGTCAAGGGGCGATCCGGTTCGCACAAACAAGCGATTTATGGTATAATCAGCTCTGCCATGGGAGAGAAACCGAGCCGGCGGCATGGGAGAAAACAGAAGATGAAGGTATTTCGGACAGATGATGAGCGCTTAAAACGCCGGGCCGCCCTGGAGGTGGACCCGGTCTTTCCGGTGGGACTGCACGGGCAGCCCGATCCGGAGGCAGCACTGCTGAAAATGCTGCGCTTTGCGGATTTTATCGTGGCGGAGGACCAGGGAAAGCTTGCCGGTCTGGCGGTCATCTATGCCAATGACCGGGAGCATTGCGCCGCCTATATCACGCTGTTCGGAGTGAAAGAAGAATGCGGGCGCCGCGGCATCGGAGAGGCGCTGCTTTCTGCCTGCGAGGCACTTTCAAAGGAGCGCGGCATGACCAGACTCCGCCTTGAGGTCACGGACAGCAATGAACGCGCAGTCCGCTTTTACTTAAAGCACGGCTTTACCCGGACGGGCCCCTGCGAGGAGGACAGCTCCTATATGGAAAAAAGTCTGTAAGCCGCCTATGATCAGGAAGATACATTGCTGAATCTCTCCTTTGAGGAGTAAGAGCTTTCCCTTTTGTTACTTATAGGGGCTGTCGCAATAGTAAAAGTTTTTAATGACTTTTTACTGGGCGGCAGCCCTCTTTTTAATGAGAATCTTCCGGAATCATTAAGATCTCGGAAGATTTTCTCTTTTATCGAAACACCAAACAGACATCCTTATAGAAAAAACACTCGGTATAGGGTGCATCTCCCAATCCCCCCGCAACCTGTTCCAACTGATCCTCGTCCAGATTGACAACCTTCTTCTCGTCTTCCATCGTTATTCTCCTCGGTTC
>JAZRYN010000084.1:0-5418 GCA_045600745.1 Lachnospiraceae bacterium | reverse complement strand
AGTGTTTTCTTTGCTTGATAAAGCTTCCGTGCCGAGAGGAAAAGGTGCGATAGTTTGTATGAAGCCATCTGTCGGGGCTGTTGACAGGGACAATTATATTATTCCGGTTTGGGTGCTTTGAAGGAACAGAGGCCCCGGATTTTGTAGGGAAACTGTGTTATTATAGACAAGTAAGAAGTCATTATTGCCGAGGATCGATGATGAAGGATATCAACAAATTTAGAGGATGTTTGATTGGCGGCGCCATTGGCGATGCACTTGGATATGCTGTTGAATTTACGGAAGACCGTGATATTTTTGCCAAATACGGGGCAAACGGCATAACGGAATATGACCTCGTAAATAATACGGCGCTCATCTCAGATGATACTCAAATGACGTTGTTTACCGCAAATGGGCTTCTTTTGGGAACGACGCGCGGAATGATGCGCGGTATCATGGGGACATATCCGTCTTATATCGCATTATGCTATAAGGATTGGCTAAAAACGCAGACCGCTGAAACATTCGGAGCTGAACCGCCGGAATTTTCGTGGTTAAACAATGTTCCAGAAATGAATCACAGCCGTGCTCCGGGGGGAACGTGTATTAGTTATCTTATGCATAACAACTTGGGAACAACGGCCGAGCCCAAAAACAACAGCAAGGGCTGCGGCGGCGTCATGCGAGTGGCGCCGATCGGGCTGTATTTTGATGATAGCAAGAAATATTCGCTTGATGAAATAGACATGATCGGAGCAGAAGCCGCGGCCCTGACGCACGGTCATGAACTGGGATATATTCCGGCAGCGATGCTGGTCCATATGGTTAATTTGCTTTCCCATAAAGAGATTTCTGTTCTGGATGCCGTTCAGGACGCGAAAAACGCCATGCCCCGGTTGTTTCCGAATGCGGTACATCTTTCCGAACTGACGACTCTGACGGAAAAGGCCATTCGACTTGCCGCCGAGAATATCGACGATCTGGATGCGATCCGGGAGCTTGGCCAAGGCTGGGTTGCCGAAGAAACAATAGCTATAGCGATATACTGCTCCGTTAAATATTCAAGAGACTTTGAAAAGGCAATGATCGCGGCAGTCAATCACAGTGGTGATAGCGATTCCACCGGAGCGGTAACCGGAAATATTCTCGGAGCCTATTTAGGCATAAACGCAATACCGGAAAAATTTCTCGAAAACCTCGAGTTAAAAGATACGATCCTTGAAGTTGCCGATGATCTTTTCAACGACTGCCGGATGACGGAATACGGAGAATATCGGGATGACGTTTGGGTAAGAAAATACATTGAACATACATACCCGGGCAAATAACTTGCGTTAAAAACCGGATGCTCATCCTATTTATGATCGACTGATCTTCGGGACGTGACCGATAATAGGGTAACGATAGTCTGGCCCACACAACGGGAAGGAGAGCTTCTCATTTGCGGGGGGCGCCGCGGCTTTCGGACGATAAAGATGCCCGCGATAATTTGCGGCCAGATTTTGCGGGCTTTTATGATCTTATGAGTATTCACCGGTCTTGATCAAAGAAAACAAATAGTTCTGACAGCAAAGGGGCGGCCTTACGGCCGCCCGGCATGGCCGATGACGGAATGGCGCCGACGGGATGATCGTTTTATAAAGTGATCTTTATATAACCGCCGTCTGCGCTTTTGACCTCGACCAGCACCCAGCCGGGATGACGGCGGGTGAAGCGCTTAAGCTCTTTTAGCAGGGCAGTGGCCTGCTGCTTTGTGAGGCCGGTGCCGCTCTGTTTAAGGTGCTTCGAGACGAGATCGCCAGCCGTGCGGGTCAAGAGGATGCCTGCCGGAACAGGGATCCGCAGACCGACTCCCTCCTTATTTTTGATGATAAGTCTCATGCCGTTTACTCCACGAAAATGTGAACGGTATCCCCTTTTACCGATTGCACTTCCACCAAGTCGCCTACGGCGCCCTGCTGCACCAGATCCAGGATCTGTTTCCAGTCGATCGCCTGAAATGCACTGCTTCCGGATAGCTGAGGAGGATCGATCTCAGCCTCGATGGCAATTTGAACCAGTGTCATGGGAAGATTGACCCGTACCACATCTCCGTCGGCAGAGTTCACGATGATGCGCAAGATCAGGTCCTTTAATTCCTTCCGCCCGGTGTCGGGAATAAATTCGACAACAGGCTGCTCCTTTTTGCCGGATAAGAGCTCGTCCACGCTTACCCCCAGAATTTCCGCCAGCTTCGGCAGCAGACTTATGTCAGGGCATGTCTGATCGTTTTCCCACTTACTGACTGCCTGGGGACTTACGCCCAGCATCTGAGCCAGATCATCCTGCTTCAATCCTTTTTCCCGCCGCCGAGCAGCAATTCTCTTTCCGATCGTCATTTCCATCCTGCATGTCTCCTTTTTGATGATAGGCCCATTATAGTGGCTGTTGCGATAGTGATGAAGGGAACAACAGTTGAATAGAGGCATTTTTGCCCAACCAAACAGGGATTATTCGCTCAACCGCCGGTTGAGGATGGTCTGCGGGGGCGTTTTACTCCTTCTCCGGGATCTCTCCGCCGCGGTAGGCCTTCAACAGATACATGAGGTCGATGATGTTCTGCCGCAGCTTCTTGCCGTTATCGGTGTCCCCGACGGTCACGCGGTTCTCGAAGCGGTCGATGAGCGTGGTCTCGGAATGAATATCGCTGCCGGTGCGGATGGCGTCCTCCGTGGAGGTAAAAGGCTCGTGCTCGACTAACTTCATGCCGTGGGAGTTGTAGGTCAGCGTATAACCGGCGATACCGGTCGTGGACTGGTAGGCCCGCGAGAAGCCGCCGTCGATGATCAGGAGCTTTCCGCCGCATTTGATCGGGCTTTCGCCTTTCTTGCGCTTGACCGGGACATGCCCGCTGATGATCTTGCCGTGCTCCCAGTCGAGTCCGAATTCATCAAAGATCCGCCGCACCATGTCTTCGTTTTCGATCAGCTTGTAGTACGGGATCTTCGGCTCCTCGTGCGTGCTCTTGTCCGAAATGAACTGCCGCTCGAAGGTGGTCATGCGCTCCTTACCGAAGAGCGGGCTCCACTTGCCGCTCCACAGGTAGTAGATGAGGTCGGTGGCATAATCCTTTTCCGGCCCCTCGCTGCCGAAAAATGCCTTGCGGATGTAGGCGTCGACGGCGTCCATCAGGGCCTTTCCCTTGTAGGGCTTTCCCTCTAACATCATGGTGTGGAAGTTCCCGTCGGGGTCGATGGGGATGCAGGCGTGGTAGAGAAGGTTGCCGTTGGTCTTTAAGTACAGACTGCCCTTATTGAGCAGAAAACGGATGTGCCGCTGCAGCTTTTCGCTGTTCTTGAAGGCAAAGCAGATCTGCTCCATGACAAGTTCCTCACGGGGGGTCAGCTTATAGGGGTCTTTTCGGTCAACGGTCGGAAAATCGGTATCCTCCATGGGCCACACGACGCCGTCCACCGTGACGGTCTTGTTTTCATAATCGATCTTATCTAAAAGCAGCCGGTGCTCCATTTCATATTCGGGATGGCGCTTCACCCACTTCCCCTCCAGCTTGAACTGCAGGATAGCGGCGGCCTTGTGCATGCGGGCGTCAAGGGTCAGATCCTCCCCCAGGGCATTGGCGCTGCTCTTGACCGTAAAGGCGTGCCAGTCGCTTTCTCCGTACTCGTCGATGGCCAGCCGCATAAGCGGGATCAGGTTGATGCCGTAGCCGTCCTCCAGAATATCCAGATTGGCATAGCGGGCGGAGAGCCGGAGCACCGTAGCCACACAAAGCGGATGCCCGCAGGCGGCGCCCACCCAGATGATATCGTGATTGCCCCATTGGATATCTAACGAATGATAGTCCATGAGCGCGTCCATGATGAAATGCGGGCCGGGGCCGCGGTCGTAGATATCGCCGATCAGATGCAGGTGGTCGACCGTCAGACGGATGATCATGCGGGAAAAGGCCAGAATGCAGTTTTTGGCCTGACCGGTGGCAATGACGGCTTCCAGAATGCCCTCATAATAACCGACCTTGTCCGGAACGTCATTGTCGGTCATCAGCTCCTCGATGAGATAGCGAAAGTCCTCGGACACGGCCTTGCGGACTTTCGAGCGGGTATATTTGACCGAAACGCGCCTGGCTACGCGGATAAGGCGCAGCAGCTGCATCCGGTACCACTCGTTCATGTCGGTGCCGGCTTCCTCGACAAGCGCCATTTTTTCCTGAGGATAATAGATCAGGGTCGCTAACTCGGTCTTGTCCTCCTTGCTCAACTCGAAGCCGAATTCCAGGTCGATCTTGCTGCGCACGCTTCCGGAGCCGTTCTTTAAAATGTGAACGAACTGCTCATATTCGCCGTGCACATCGCTGATGAAATGCTCGGTCCCCTTCGGCAGATGCAGGATCGAGGTGAGATTGATGATCTCGGTCGAGGCCTTTGCGATGCTCGGATACTGATAGGAAAGCGCTTCCAGATAGCGCAGATCGTTGTTGTTCATACGGATTCTCCTCAGAACTTATGCTTATGATCCTTTATTGTAGCGTGAAACGGGCGGCAAGACAAGTAAAAATGAAGCGGAAGGCGCTCGGATGGCGGAAGGGTGACGGTAACGGCGCAGGGAGGCAGGCGGGAGGGGAGAGACAGCGGCGCAGGGGGCAGGCGGGAAGGTCTTTACACGGGGCGGCAGCTGTGCTATGATGCCGTCAGGGTCTGAGGGAGAGTCATCTCCCTGTTTTTGTGCGTAAAAACAGGATAAGGAAAGGGAAAAATGTACAGTAAAGTCAATGCAATGGCTCTTTTCGGCATGGAAGGAGTCAGGATCTGCGTGGAGTGCGATTCGTCATCGGGACTTCCGGAGATGTCCATGGTCGGCTTCCTCGGCGCGGAGGTGAGGGAGGCAAAGGACAGAGTGCGCACCGCACTGAAAAATACGGGCTTCGCCCTGCCGCCCAGACATGTCACCGTCAATCTGTCTCCGGCAGACATCAGAAAGGAAGGAACGAGCTTTGACCTTGCCGTGGCTTCGGCACTGCTGCTTTCGGCAGGGCTCATCGACCTCGGAAGGCTCCCGGAGGAGGCGGTCTTCATCGGTGAGCTCGGGTTAAACGGAAGCCTGATCCCCGTGAGCGGGATACTGACCATGGTCGCAGCGGCAAGGGACGCCGGTTTTCGCTGCTGCATCGTTCCGGCTGGAAATGCGGCAGAGGGCTCCCTTATCGAGGGAATCGAGGTGATCGGACTGAAAGACCTGACGGAGCTTGCTCTTCTTGCCGCAGGCAGGCTTCCCGCACTGCCCTGCCTCATCCGGGAAAGGCTTAAGGAGGCGGCAGGAAGCGATGAGGTGGATTTTTCGGAGGTGAACGGACAGACGTTCATGCGGCGGGCCGCCGAGGTCGCGGCAGCGGGCATGCATAACCTGCTCTTTGTCGGCACGCCCGGCTCCGGCAAGACG
>JAZRYN010000083.1:0-2221 GCA_045600745.1 Lachnospiraceae bacterium | reverse complement strand
ACCGGCCAGATAACGGCCTTCATAAATGGAAGCAAAAGCGTTGTGGAAGTTGGAGACGCCGGCGGTGCGGGACTGGGTGCCGGTCGCATGGCAGAACTGCACATTCGGATAATTCTTGGCGGCCTCGATGATGTAGGTCTCATGACCGAAGGAGTCGGCAAACACGATATTGCAGCCGGCGTCGGCCATTTCCTCGGCGGTATCTTGGCATTCGGGGCCTTCCGGGACATTCCATTTGAAAATGCACTGCTCGTCCGTAAGACCAAGCTCCTTTTGCACCTCGAGAGCAGCCTGATAGAAGTTGTTGTCGTAGGTGGAAGAGGCAGGATCGTGCAGGAAAATAAAGCCGATCTTGATGCCGCTAAGGTCAGCGGCAGCCGAATCGCCGGTCGCAGACGCTGAAACGGATCCGGAACCGGAAGCCGCTTCCGGGGTCGTGGTATCAGGGGTCTCACCGCAGCCGGCCAGAGCAAAAATCATGGCAAGCGAGAGCAGCACCGCAAGAAGTTTTTTCATGTGTTTCCTCCTAAGCTGGATGGATTTATGTAATTGAAATTACATCCGTAATTTAACGGCGGAAGGTAAGAGAGCCGTTCTCCATGGAATCGATGATGGCAAGCGACTCGACGCGCATGCCCTTTGCTCTCAGCTCGTCGCCGCCGTTCTGGAAGCCCTTCTCGACGGCGATCGCGCAGCCGGCGATTTCGGCTCCGGCCGCTTCGGCGATCGAAAGCAGTCCGTGAAGCGCCTCGCCCGTCGCCAGAAAGTCATCGACAAGCAGCAGCCGATCCTTGCTGCTCAGGTAAGCGGCAGGCAGCACCGCGACGTAATCGACGCCGCGTGTGTAGGAATGAATGGGAGCCGTGAGCACGCGGCCGGACACGTTGGCGGATTCGCTTTTTTTGGCAAAAACGATGGGAACACCGAGATAAACGGCGGCAGCAAAGGACAGGGCGATCCCCGAGGCCTCGATGGTCAGGATCTTCGTGACGCCGTCAGACTTGTAGCGGTTGGCGATCTCCTTGCCTAACTGCAGCACAAAAGGAGTATCGATCTGCTGATTGAGGAAAGAACCGACTTTGAGGATGTTTCCGGGAAGGATCTGCCCTTCTGTCAGAATTTTCTGTTCGAGAGCTTCCATATGACCTCCTTGATCAGAAAAAAGAACGGACAAATCAAAAAGCAGGCGGCTCGGGGGGTCTGCCTGCTTTGTACTGCTGAGAAACCAATAGTCGCATCTGTGGCGTGCGGTAGAAACGTTTGGGCCGTTACATCCAAACCTATACTGGCAGATTTGTCTGTATTTACTTGATACGGCTATTGTAAACGGCAGGCCCGGAAAAATCAAGGGTCTGCCGCTTGAATATTAAAATATTTTTGCCTGAATATTAAATTTTAGAAATTATACGAGGCTGAAATAAGTCTCTTCCATCTGCTTGCGGATCCTTGCCGAAAGGGCTTTCTGCCCGGTTCGGTCAAGCCCCTTTGTGGGAATGGGGGCGCCGAAGACAACGGACACTTTTGCCTTCCGGACGAAGGGCCGGTGATTCTCGTAAATGTCATCGGTGTGCACGAACGTTACGGGAACGATGGGGACGCCGGTCGCGTAGGCGCTCTTGAAGCTTCCTTCATGGAAGGGCAGCATGCCGTTCAGGTGCCCGCGCGTTCCTTCCGGATAGATGCAGTACGCACGGCCGGCGCTTAGCTCCGCCTCGACCTCCTTTGTTACGGCGACGCCGGAGCGAAGGCTCTTCCGGTCCAGAAAGGAGCAGTGGATGAATTTCATCCAGGTACGCAGCAAAGGAATGCTTTTCCATTCGATCTTGGCAACGGTGCCGCAGATCCGGCGGATGTACTGATATTGAAGGAAAATGTCAAAATAGCTGCGGTGGTTGCAGACAAAAAGACATGGCTCCGTGTCCGGGATGTTCTCGGTACCGGAGGCTTCGGCCTTTGTCCCCGCGATAAACAAAATGACGGCCATGAGCGCACGCAGATAGGCAAGAGCTGCCTGTGCCTGCGTATTGGGCGCGATCAGCCCGACCAGCCAGCAGATAAGCAGGGCAGGAAGCCCAAGCGGTATCGCAAAAATGATAATAGCTATGACAATAAGAATCAGCCGCAGCATGAGATCGGCATGCCTCCTTCATGGTTGGTTACCACAGAGTATAGCATGAGGGCACGGGAAAAAACAATCATCCAAATATGAAATTAAGCAAAT
>JAZRYN010000082.1:0-5264 GCA_045600745.1 Lachnospiraceae bacterium | reverse complement strand
CTTTGTGACCAGCAATTACCATGTATACCGCGCCTGGTACTACTGCCGCAAGCAGGGGATAGACTGCGTCGGCATCGGCTCGCCGGTCGCCTTTTATTACTGGCCGAGCGCGATGATCCGTGAATTTTCCGCGATCATCCTTGAAAAACGGCATTTGAGGAGCTTCCTGCTGGGATGGGTGATCTTTCTGCTTCCCTTTGTCTATCTGATCCTTCAGGGGTAAGAGAAGGCGGCGGTGTCAAAGCGGCAGGCGGAAGAAGGGCGTTAGCTTACCCCTTTTTTAAGAGAGCGATCAGGCGGTCTACATTTTCCTCTTTGGTCGCCCAGCTGGTGACGATGCGGATAATGCAGTGATCCTTGTCAACATTTTCGGTAAAGCTGAGCTCGACCTGCTCCTCCAGCGCGTGAGCCCGTGCTTTCTCAAGAAGGATGAAGATCTGATTGGTCGGTGAGGGATAGGCCTCCCGGAGGTCGGCCTCCTTCAGCGCTTGCCTGATGCGGTCAGCCGCCCGGATGGCGTTTTTGCCGACTTCGTTGTAAAGCCCGTCGGTAAAGAGCGCATCGAACTGCAGGGCACAAATGCGCCCCTTGGCGAGCAGGGCGCCCTGCTGCTTGATGATCGAGAAAAAGTGCGGAATGAAGCCGTGCTGCGGGATGACCACCGCCTCACCGAACAGCGCGCCGCATTTGGTGCCGCCAATGTAAAAAACGTCGCATAGCGCGGCAAGGTCCGGCAGCGTGACGTCATTATCCGGGCAGGCAAGGGCATAGGCAAGCCGGGCGCCGTCCGCATAAAGCGGAATGCCGTATGTGTGACAGACGCTGCTGATCTCCCGCAGCTCGGCAAGAGAATAGAGCAGGCCGGTCTCCGTGGGCTGAGAGAGGTAGACCATGCCGGGCATGACGGTGTGTTCCCGTGTCGGATCCTCGTGATAGCTCTCAAGCGCGGCGCGAACGGCGTCTGCGGAAAGCTTTCCGTTTGTGTGCGGCAGCGTGATGACCCGGTGCCCCCCGTGTTCGATCGCTCCTGCCTCATGGACATTGATGTGACCGCTGGAAGCGGCCAGCACGCCCTGATAGGATTTTAAGAGCGCACCGATCACGACAGCATTGGTCTGCGTCCCGCCGACAAGGAAATAGACGTCGGCCTGAGGAGTATGGCAGGCGGTGCGGACCTTGGCCCGCGCGGCTTCGGAAAATTCATCTTCTCCGTAACCGGCGGACTGCAGCAAATTGGTATCGATAAGCCGTTTTAAAATGGCAGGATGGGCTCCCTCCATATAGTCGGAAGCAAAGGAAAGCTTGGTGCGCTGATTCATAAATGGCCTCCTTGCCGAACAGCTTCGGCATAGATTCTGCTTCTATCATAAAGAGCGAGGAGGGCAAAGTCAAACCCAAATTAAGCCGCCGGAAGCCACAGGCATCCCATCTTGTCTTTGATGCCTGGTCAGAAGGGGAGGGACGGCGGAAAGAGCCGTCCCTCTCTGCGATCATCGGGTCCTTCTGCGCTTCCGAAAGAATTTCGGCTTTTTTGCCGTTCGTGCACACAAAGGCATGACGATAGCGCTTATACCGGAGGCTAAACAGTTGGTAATAGAAACGGAAACGTATCCCGGCGCCGAAAAGACTGTTCGCAAGGTATGCCGGGACAGTGCCGGAGACAAAGACAGACGGCACCGCCTCTTTACATCAGCCGGTGCAAATGATAAAGTGGGGACAGCGAATCATTTTCCCTAAAGAGAAGGGAAGAAAGGACGGTCCGGCATGATGCGCCGGATGAATGATCATTATGGGAAAAAATCCAATTCCGCAGGGACTGTACAAACCTGCCGTAAGGTTCGGCGATCTTATTTTTACCGCGGGCATGACGCCGCGTAAGGATGGCGTTTTGTTAGCCTCCGGCAAATTGACGGTGGAAGCCGCCTCGGATCCGGAAAAATACCGCCAGGCGGTCTGTCAGGCGGCAGAGAATGCACTTACCGCTGCCGAGAACTGCCTGGAGGAAGGGGAAAGGCTCGTGCAGATTTTGTCGCTGACCGTATATATCAACGCCGCTCCCGAGTTTACCGGTCTTTCGAAGGTGGCCGATCTTGCTTCGGCATATCTGGCCGAAAGGTTGGGGCAGGAAGCCGGAACGGGTGCGCGGGCGGCTGTCGGCGTGGCTTCTCTGCCGGGAAACGCGCCGTTTGAGATCAAACTGACAGCGGGCGCCGGCCGGTAAAGACGGCCGATTCGTCCGGTCAGAGCCGCTTCAAAGCGGCAGAACGGGAAACATGACATGAAAACGGAGCCGTTTTCTCCGCGCTGTGAGCATATCACGAGGGGGGAAAAGACTCCGTTTTGTTTTTTCGACAGGCTCTGTCTTATAGAGCCGGCTCAGCCTTTGTGCACGGATCTCCGAAAGCAGTCAAGGGCGGCTTCCCGCAGGGCCTCACTGAGGGAGGGGTGGGCGATGACCATGTCCTCCCACTCCTTGGTCGTCGTGCCGCCTGCTACGGCACGGGAAGCCAGAGCAATCAGCTCTGCCGCGTCTGCGCCGACCACGGTCGCGCCGAGCGTCTTTCCGCTTGCCTTATCGGCGATCACAAAGACGCAGCCGCTTGCTCCTTCGGCAAGGGCCATGCCGTTGGCACTGTAATCAAAGGTGCCGAGAGCCGGAGAGTAACCGGCAGCGCGGGCCTCCTTCAGGGTCAGCCCGACCCGGGCAAAGCAGGGGATCGTATAGGTGCAGACGGGAATCGGAGTCTCGCGGGCAGGCGTTTCGCCGAGAATATCCGCAAGGGCTCTTTCCCCCTCTGCATAAGCAGCGTGAGCAAGCTGCAGACCGCCCGCAGCATCGCCGACGGCATAAACGCCGGGGAGATTCGTTCGCTGACGGCTGTCGACCTTCACGCATTTCTTCGCGTCAAGCTCCAGCCCGAGCGCTTCGGCGTCGATGCCGGGAAGAACAGCCTTCCTGCCGGCAGCCATTAAGACCTGTTCGCATACGGCCACTTCTTCTTTCCCGTCTGTCTCATAGACAGCGCGGAGCAGGTCTCCGTCCTTCTCAACGCGGAGCATTTTGGCGCCGGTCCTGATCTCGATGCCGAGAGCTTCCATGCTGCGGAGCAGCATCTTGACAGCGGCCTTCTCTTCGCGGGGCATGATCTCCGGAAGCATTTCGATGATGGTGATCTTCGTGCCAAAGGCGGCAAATGCGCAGGCAAGCTCGAGGCCGATCACACCGCCGCCCATCACGACCATGCTTTTCGGCAGGGCTGACAGCCGGAGCGCATCGGTCGAATCGATGCACAGCTCGTGGCCGGGAATGGGGATGATCAGCGTTTCGGAACCGGTCGCGATCACGACGCTTTTTCCCTGAAATGTTCTTCCGGCACATTCAACGATGCGGTCTTTTTTCAGAACGGCTTCACCGCTTACGACTTCGCAGCCGGTCTTTTTTAACAGGAAGCTGACGCCGCCCGTAAGCTTATCCACGACCTCATTTTTCCCTTCAACGATCCGGGGAAAGGTCAGGGAAAGCTCGCCCGAGAGAATGCCTTTGCCGGTCAGCGCCCGGAGCTTTTCCAGGGCATTTGCCTTGTCAACAAAATATTTTGTCGGGATGCAGCCTACATTCAGGCAGGTGCCGCCGATGTGTCCTTTTTCGAATACAGCAGTTTTGAGTCCCTTTTTCGCTGCGGCGATGGCTAACGAGTAGCCGCCGGGACCGGCGCCGATGACCAAAATATCAAACTGTTCCATAAGTCAGGCTGCCCTCCTCAGAACAGTCCGGAAATGACGCCGTTTTCATCGACGTCGATCTTCTCGGCGGAAGGGACCTTCGGAAGCCCCGGCATGGTCATGATGTCGCCGGTCAGGGCAACAATAAAGCCGGCGCCGCCGCAGACCTTAAGGTTGCGTACGGTGATGCGGAAGCCCTTCGGGGCACCGAGCTTTGTCGGATCGTCCGAAAAGCTGTATTGGGTCTTTGCCATGCAGATGGGAAGACCGCCGAAGCCCATGTCTTCAATCTCCTTTAACTGCTTTACGGCGCTTCCGACAAGATCCGCGCCATCGGCATGATAGATCTTGGTGGCAATGGCATTCAGCTTATCGCGGATCGGCAGATCGAGCTCATAAGAGGGCTTGAAGTGATTCGGCATTTCGCAGAGGCGGACGACCTCCTCGGCAAGAGCCTTTCCGCCTTCGCCGCCCTTGGCCCAGACTTCGGAGAGCGCTACGTTGACGCCGAGCTCTTTGCACCTTGCTTCCACCAGATCCAGCTCGGCCTTCGTATCGGTCGGGAAGGCGTTGATCGCGACGACGCAGGGAAGTCCGTAGACGTCCTTGATGTTGCTGACGTGCTGCAGGAGGTTCGGCATGCCTTTTTCCAGAGCTTCAAGATTTTCCTGATTCAGGTCGGCCTTGGCAACGCCTCCATGGTATTTCAGTGCGCGTACCGTTGCAACGATGACAACGGCGGACGGGGCAAGGCCGGCAAGGCGGCATTTGATATCAAAGAACTTTTCCGCGCCGAGGTCGGCGGCGAAGCCGGCTTCCGTAACGGCGTAATCGGCAAGCTTGAGGGCCATTTTGGTCGCGGTCACGCTGTTGCAGCCGTGAGCGATATTGGCAAAGGGGCCGCCGTGAATGAAGGCAGGCGTTCCTTCTAACGTCTGGACGAGGTTGGGCTTTAAGGCGTCCTTGAGCAGGGCGGCCATGGCTCCTTCCGCTTTCAGATCGTGAGCGGTCACGGGCTTTCCCTGATAGGTGTAGCCGACGATGATGCGGCCGAGCCGGGCTTTAAGATCCGGAATATCACTTGCCAGACACAGCACGGCCATGACCTCGCTGGCCACGGTGATCTCAAAGCCGTCCTCGCGCGGCACGCCCTGCATCCTTCCGCCGAGGCCGTCCACGATATTTCTCAGCTGACGGTCATTCATGTCAACGGCACGTTTCCAGGTGATGCGCTTCACATCGATCCCGAGCTCGTTCCCCTGCTGGATGTGGTTGTCGAGCATGGCGGCAAGCAGATTGTTGGCTGCACCGATCGCATGGAAATCGCCGGTGAAATGAAGATTGATCTTCTCCATTGGAAGCACCTGAGCGTATCCACCACCTGCAGCACCACCCTTCATGCCGAAGCATGGACCTAATGAAGGTTCGCGCAAAACTACGATGGCATCCTTTCCGATCTTATTTAAGCCAAGATCAAGACCTATAGATACGGTTGTCTTGCCGATGCCTGCCTTGGTGGCAGAAATAGATGTCACAAGGAT
>JAZRYN010000081.1:0-5402 GCA_045600745.1 Lachnospiraceae bacterium | reverse complement strand
CAAATATACGCAGGAGGAGTACGAAAAGGTTGGCATCACGCTGGAACACAATCTGCTTAAGGCCGACCGCTTCTTCCTGAACGGCGAGGAGATCAGCGAGACCGTGGCCGACTGGTATGTGGCGCTCCACCTGCACGACGCGGACAAGAAGTAAAACAACGGCATAAACCAACAGCACCTTCCGGAATGGCATGACACCGTATTCCGGAAGGTGCTGATTTCTCATTACAGAAACCTGAATGTGGAAATTAATCATTCTCCTGCTCTTCAAGTGCTTGCTGCGCCATGATCTCCGTGCGGATATCCGAGTTTTCGACAAGCTGACCGAAACCGTAGAGCAGGAAAGAGCCTACCCATGCAAGGATCACCCCAACGACAAGGATCGCTATACCGAAGGCAATCAGTCTTTCTCCTCCGTTACGCATCCCTGCTCCGATCGCAATATTGGAAATACCCCCAACCAGTGCGAGGATGATACCGATCGCGCAGAAAACGCGAGCCAACCCTTTGATCTTGCCTCCGATGTTATTGAACATAATGATTCCTCCTTATTTACTGTTGTTTATGCTTCATCTGTGATAGAAGTTTATCACGTGCAGAACTGTTTTTATTAAGGTGATCTGTATGGTTTCCAACATATTTTGTAGATTTATTGTTGTGGAAAATGTAGGATAATACGGTTTTCCGTTCACCTCTTAAAGCTATCCTGTAACTGATAATAGCAATAACCCAAAGTATAATATCTAAATAAACACATATATCTAAATAAACATATAATTGGGGAAATGAACGAGCTATTAGTACATTAATCCACAAAAATGGAAAAAATGATAAACTGCGAATAAAGTGATAGATCCAGTATTTTCGGTTTTCATCTTTAAATTTAACCAGAAAAAATAAGGTTATGATAGAGATTATGAACCAGATCACGCCTCCACTTATTTCAAGTATATTTTCAAATTGTAGGTATGCATCTGTGCCTAAATTTCTAATGATGTGTCTACCAGCAATATCATTTATAAATCGAGGAATAGTTAAGCATACCGGCATGATATATGCTAGTCCGGCGGCTATCTTGCTGGTAAGTGACGGTTTCAGAGATGAACTATTCATATATTCACTCTCCCGATAATCATTTTATGTGCTAATATGATATCCAAATAGATATCATATTTCGATTATAAATGCAAAATCTGCTATTGTCAATGATATCCAAACGGAAATCAATACCGGAAGAGGAAATGGCAAGTGGCAGAATACAAAAGGCTTCGGGAATTGCGCGAAGACAGTGACAGATCGCAGAGGGACATAGCGGCTTATCTGAATATGCCTCAGACTCAGTACTGGCGCTACGAAAGAGGATATCGCGATCTGCCTATCGATCTTCTGATCCGTCTTGCGGATCTCTACGGTGTTTCCGCCGATTACATACTGGAGCGGACAGACGATCCTTCTTTTCATCCGTTCCGTAAAAGCAAATAACAGCATCCGCTTTGAAAGAACACTTCAAAACGGATGCTGTTATTATATTGTTCTTCACGGAAACCTTGGGGAGAGATCATAGAACGGAATACTACATACGACAGAAAATGACCGAGGGTGTTGCAAAAACAATTGTTGGCTTCGGTACATGCCCGACGACTGAGTGTGGCAGACTATCCTTAAGCTTTCCCATGAAGAGCCGTAAACCGACAGCACCTTTCGGAACAGCATGATACCACGTTTCGGAAGGAGATGTTGTTTTTTTATCGGATGTTGTCCAGCAGTGCCTGCAGACCCGCGCGCATATAGCTTTGGTCATCGCCGATCCAGAAGATGTTCGCGCCCATCTCGCGGTAGAGGTTTGCGTGCTGCGCGTCCGCGGCAAAGCAGCCGCAGGAGATACCGTACCGGGCGCAGCAATCGAACACTTTCCGGATCTCCGCGATCATTGCCGGGTGGTCCAGCTGCCGCGGTACGCCGATGCGGATGGAATAATCGTTCGGGCCGATGATGAAGCCGTCTATGTACTTGCCGTATCGGTCGATCATCTCCGGCATCGCCGCCAGTCCCTCGGGCGACTCGATCTGCGGAAAGAACAGCCTTCCCTTCTGAAATTCATCAAATGTCTCGCCCTCGCGGAAGATGCCCCAGCCTCCGCAGCCGGTGCGGCCGATCGGCGAAAAGTGCATCGCGTCCACGGCGGTCTTTACCTGTTCGACGCGCTCTGTGCGCGGCAGCATGATGCCGTCCGCGCCCAGATCGATGGACTTGGCGATCAGGTGGTATTCGCTGTCCTCCACGCGCACGATGGACGGGATGCCCTTTTCGCGGCAGCGCATCGTCAGCGGGATCAGCTCCTCGCTGCCGAACAGGCCGTGTTCCTTGTCCAGCAGTATGCAGTCCGCCGCGCCCATCGCGTCCATCATGAACGGGCTGAGCGTCAGCATCACATTGGCCATGGTCACCTTTTCCCGGCCCTTCAGTTTCCGCTTCAGCTCCGAATATCTGTCCATAGATCCGTTTCCCCCTTATCTGCTGCGGAAGCACAGTACATTTGCCTCGCTTCCGTCCTGGTAGTCCTCGTCACCGCGGACCTGCAGCACTTCGCCGCAGGCATATTCCTCCGCGATCCTGTTCCAGAAAGATACGCTTGCCGTGTTTTTCGGATGATATTTGATCTGCCATGTGCCCGGGTGGCGGGCGAACATCTCCCGCATTACAAAGGAACCGACTCCCTGCCTGCGGTACGGATAGCCGATGAAGAACTCCGCCACCGCGTGATCGCAGGGCTGCGCGGCACATTCCGGATAGTTGTTGATCAGGGCAAAGCCCGCCGGCTTTTCGTTACAGCGGATGATATAGGCATAGCGCTCCGGCGTGCCGTCGAAGCAGCTGCCGAGCCACGTGCAGCCGAACAGCCCGTTTTCATCCCATTCCGTAAGGTCGTACTGCGAGAATTCGTAATCGTATTTTTCCAGAAGAGCGTCCAGCAGCTGCCGCTCTTCCGGCCTCGCGGGCGATACCGTCACGTTCATGCCTTTTTTTCCTCCGCATGCTTCTTTGTGAAGCGCCGGTAGAACAGTGCTCCGGCTGCGCTGATGACCGCGGTGACCGCATAGATGATGATCGCGGTGCGGTAATCGGATCCGCCCGCCGCGGCTCCGGCCAGTGTGGAGGAGACCACGCTGGGTACGCGTGCGACGCAGGTGATCAGCAGCCACTCCCATAGCTTCATCGGCGTGAGCCCGGCAAAGTATGTCAGCACGTCTTTGGGCGTTCCGGGGATGAAAAACAGAAGGAACACGATGGCGTTCCTCTTTTCACTGTCCTGCAGAAAGCGGAACGAGCGCAGCTTCTCCTCGGGTACGAACGCGTATACGGCTTTTGTCCCGAGCTTCTTCACGAACAGGAACACGAACGCGCTGCCCAGCAGGATGCCGATCTCGGCGAGCAGCAGCCCCTGCCACGCGCCAAACGCGTAGCCCGCGCCCAGCTCGAACGGTTCGCCGGGGATGATCGCCACCACGATCTGCAGGAACACCATGCCGATATAGGCCAGCTTGCCCCAAAGTCCGCGCTCTGCCACCCAGTCGCGGAAGCCTTGCGCGTCGCTCGCGAAACGGACGATCTGTCGTCCGACGGTGGCAAACAGCACCGCGCTCAGCGCGATAAATATGCCGATTGAGACCGCGGACACGATCCTGCGGTTTTTGTCCCGGATATCCTGCTCTGTCTTCATGTCTCTTCTCCCGTGAAAGGCTTTTGTGCGACCAGCATAAAGCGGTGTGTCGTGCCGCGAACCGCACCGTCCTTTTCCAGCATTTCCTGTGCCTTCAGCAGCTGTTCGAGGTGTGTATCGACCGAGAAGCCGGTAAATTCCCACGGCAGAACACAGGCGAACCACACCAGCGCGCCGATATCGTAAAACTCTACCGGACGGAAGCTCTCCCCCTCCTCGAGGATGCGGAAGCCCGCGCGGGTGAATTCCTCCTTCGCGGCGGCAAGATCATTGCCGGTGAAGGGATCGCTCACGCCCGGCGTGATCAGATCGATCAACTCGCGTTCGTTGAGTCTGCCGACCTGCTGCGTGATGAACAGTCCGCCCTTTTTCAGCACACGGAAATACTCCTTTGCGCAGTACGAGCCGTGCCTGTTGGTGATCAGATCCACGCTTTCGTTCGCGAAGGGAAGCGGTCCTTCCCCGTTCGCCTCACGGAAGTCGATGCCCAGCGGCAGGAGCGTTTCTTTGCACAGCTGCACATTGGGCGGATATGCCTCGGTCGCGGCGGTGTTCCCGTACGGGTGCCCGAAGGACAAGAGCATCTCTCCTCCGCCCGTATCGATATCCAGAAGCTTTTTATCGTCCATGCGGTATTTTGCCACCAGATCCGGATAGCTCCAGCCGCGCTCCTCATCCATGAAGTGGCGCCCGTTGATATGTGAAAAATCCCATCCGTGTATGTGCGCGATCTCCTGCTCGTGCTTCCATTCGCGGATCAGAAGGTCTCGGTCCATGCTGTTTTCCTCTTATTTCTGTGTTTGTTCGTACAGAAGGAGCGCCGCCTCGTACAGCGCCTTTGCAGTGTCCGGCCCGAGGGAATTGGTCTCCTCGTAGTGATCCTCGCCGTATTTGTCCCTCTGCCGCTCGAGATACGGTGCCTTCTCATTCAGAACGAAGTTGTCCGGCGATACGATATAGCCGATCTCGTCATCCGTCAGACCGAAGACGAGAAGCTCTTTGCCGAAGATATCCGTGAGCGGCGGCAGTGTCTTTTCCGGAAACGCGGGTTTGAAGCGGGTGCTGTCTCCGTATACCAGCTCCGGGAAGATCTCGCCCGGCACCAGCAGCACCGGCACGCCGCCGACGCAGAGGTAATGCAGAGCCGTATGCACGCTCACAGAGGTGAGGCCGTCCGGACGTGCGTCCTCTTCCAGTATGCCGGTGGCCTGCATCGCGAGGAAGAGCGGGTTTTCACACTTTGCGGAGAAGGGCTGCGTCGCCTGGGTGAGAGAAGGCTGCAGCTCCCGCCAGTTTTCAATGGCGAGAGCGTATTCCGCGATGCGCTTTGCGGTATAGCGGCAGTTCTTTACGCGGTCGGTGATCATGAAGCGTGTGCGGATCAGCCCGCCGATGGCGCCGGGAAACCAGATGACATCGCAATGCTCCTTTTCATTCAGCTCTTTTGCCACATACGCCGGGAAGTCGGCGCTCAGAAGTGTGTTGTCTCCGTCCAGCGATTCCGCGTGCGAGGCGTAATTGAGCACCCGGATTGTGCGTCGGGAGGCGTCATCCGGCACGAAGCGGAAGCAATACAGGTTGGCGTCATATACGATCGGGGCGCGCGTGTCCTCCTGAATGTCCTTTGTCGGGATGCTGCCGAAGGAGAGACTGCCCTTCGTGCGGGCCGCATAAGACTGCT
>JAZRYN010000080.1:0-6565 GCA_045600745.1 Lachnospiraceae bacterium | reverse complement strand
TGCTTCCGACGCTCGGGATAACGGCGCTTGACGACCGGAAAATGAATCCTGACCCGGAGGCAAGAGACAGCTTCCTTAAGTCGATGAGAGATACCGTGAGCCGGCTTCGTAATCATCCCTGCATTTGCTTGTGGACGATATTCAACGAGGGATGGGGCCAGTTCAAGTCGGATGAAGCCTATGACGCGATGAAGGCGCTTGACAGCAGCCGCTTTATCGACACGGCTTCCGGCTGGTTCCGTCCCCGTAAAAGCGATGTGGAGAGCCGTCACTGTTATTTTAAGAAGCTGACTATGGGCGGAAGCGAGCTCCCGCAGATCATTTCTGAGTTCGGCGGCTACGTGTATAAAGTGAAGGAACACAGCGCCGATCCGGACAAGACCTACGGTTACCGGATGTTTGAGAAAAGAGAGGACTTTGTCTCGGCGCTGCAGAAGCTGTACCGGGAAGAGCTTGTTCCTCTGGCCGAGAAAGGCCTTTGCGCGTCTATCTACACACAGCTTTCCGATGTAGAGGATGAAACGAACGGCTTGATCACCTATGACCGAAAAGTGTTAAAGGTCAAGCCGTCTGAGATAACGTTTGCCGCGGAGAAGCTTGCCGCGGCTGTGAAAAAGCAGCAGGATATGATATAATAGATCGAAATTTGCCGAAAAGAAATAAATTACAGTAACGGAGCGACTATGGAACCCATCCGAATCAACAAATATTTGAGCGACTGCGGCGTCTGCTCCCGAAGAGAGGCGGACCGCCTGATCGAAGAGGGCCGGATCACGGTCGACGGGCTGAAGGCGGAGACCGGGATGAAGGTAACTGAGGAAAGCAGGATCCTGCTTGACGGAAAGCCGCTCCGGAGCAGGCCGAGGCCGGTACTGATCGCGGTCTATAAGCCGGCAGGCGTCGTGACAACGACTGCCGAGGATGAACCGAACAATATCGTGACCTATGTCGGCTGGCCGGACCGCATCTATCCGGTCGGACGTCTGGACAAGGATTCGGAGGGGCTGATCCTGATGACCAATCAGGGGGAGCTTGCCGAGTCCATCGCCCATGCCAGAGGACGCCATGAAAAGGAATATCTGGTCACTGTGGATAAGGCCGTTACCAGAGAATTTGCCGAAAAAATGGCCTCCGGAGTTCGTATCCTGAATACGGTGACCAGACCCTGCACGGTCGAAAAGGTCAGCAAATACCGCTTCCGCATTATTCTCACCCAGGGCCTGAACTGTCAGATCAGGCGTATGTGCGAAGCTCTCGGCTATCGGGTGACCGAACTGGTTCGGACCCGCGTGATGAACATCTCGCTGAACGGTCTTGAGATCGGCCACTGGCGCAGGAACGAAGGCGAGGAATACGAAGAACTGCTGCGGGAGCTGGGAAAGAAATGACGGATAAGCTTGAACGCATGAAAGAACTGGTCGCTCAGCTCCGGGAGGCTTCGCGTCTTTACTATCAGGAAAGCACGGAAAGCATGAGCAACCTTGAATATGACCGGCTCTATGATGAGCTTTCCGAGCTGGAACAGGCCACCGGCGTCACGCTTGCCGGAAGCCCCACGCAGAACGTCGGCTATGAGATCTTGAGCGAGCTGCCGAAAAAGGCCCATGCGAAACCGATGCTCAGCCTGAACAAGACCAAGTCGGTTGAAGAGCTCTCCGCCTTTCTCGGGAAACAGCCCGGCCTTCTTTCCTGGAAAATGGACGGCCTAACGATCGTGCTGAGCTATGAGAACGGAAAGCTTTCCGAGGCATTAACGCGCGGAAACGGTGAGATCGGTGAGATCATCACGGCCAATGCGAAGGCCTTTGTGAACGTGCCGCTGACCGTTCCTTTTTCAGGGAAGCTGGTCCTCAGGGGCGAGGCGGTCATTCTTTATTCCGACTTTGAAAAGATCAATTCGGAGATTCCGGAGGGAGAAGAAAAGTATAAAAATCCGCGCAACCTCTGCAGCGGCTCTGTTCGTCAGTTAGACAGCGCCGTGACCGCAAAAAGACATGTCCGTTTCGAAGCCTTTTCTCTGGTAGAAGCCGAAGGAATGCATTTTACCTTGCACCGTGAAGAATTTGAATGGTTAAAAAAGCTCGGCTTCGATGTGGTGGAATACCTCCCGGTAACGGCAGAAACGCTTTCTTCTGCCGTAGAGGCTTATTCAGCCCGTATCGCGGAAAATCCGATCCCCTCGGACGGGCTCGTGCTGCTTATGGATGATATTGCCTATGGGCTTTCACTCGGCAGAACGGCCAAATTCCCGCGTAACGGCATGGCCTTCAAGTGGGCAGATGAAGAACAGCTGACCCACCTGAAAACGGTGGAATGGAGCGCGAGCCGCACCGGCCTGATCAACCCGGTGGCGGTATTCGAGCCGGTCGAGCTTGAAGGGACTGCCGTCTCGCGGGCCAGCGTTCATAATGTTTCGATCATGGAGGAGCTGCGGCTCGGCATCGGCGATGAGATAAAGGTCTATAAGGCGAACATGATCATTCCGCAGATCGCGGAAAATCTGACGAAAAGCGCCTCGGTCAAGCCGCCTGCCAGCTGCCCCGTCTGCGGAGCCCCTACCGAGATCCGCAAGGAAAACGGGGCTAAAACGCTGCATTGCCCCGATCCGTCCTGCCCGGCCAAGCAGATCAAAAGCTTCGCCCTTTTCGTGAGCCGGGAAGCCATCGGCATTGACGGCCTTTCCGAATCGACACTGGAGAAGCTGATCGGCCTCGGGATCGTAAAATCTTTTCGCGATCTCTTTTTCCTTCGGGAACACCGGGAGGAGATATTGTCTTTGGATGGCTTCGGAGCCAAAAGCCTGCAGAATCTCGAAGACGCTGCAGAAAAGGCGCGTCATACCACACCGGTGCGGCTTCTGACCGCACTCGGGATCGAGGGAATAGGCCCGGCCACGGCAAGGGTCATCGCCGCTCATTTTCACAACAATCTGGATGCGATAAGACGTGCCTCGGCAGAAGAGTTTACGGAAGTCGAAGGGGTCGGAGAGGTAATGGCAGGCGCGCTGGTGCGCTATTTCCGCGATCCTGCTGTCAACAGACTGCTTGACGAACTGATCCCGGTGCTGGATATGAAAGCCGGGGAAGATATGAGTCTTCCTCAAACGATGAAGGGGCTGACCTTCGTGATCACGGGAAGCCTTACCCGCTTTGAAAACAGGGAGGCCATGAAGGCGGCGATCGAAGCGCACGGAGGAAAAGTGTCAGGCTCGGTCTCGGCAAAGACGACCTGCCTGATCAACAATGATCCCCTGTCGGCTTCGACCAAGAACAAAAATGCCGTAAAACTCGGCGTTCCGATACGGTCGGAGGAAGAGATCATGAAGCAATACATGCCGGAGGTCCTTGAATGAGATACGAGGGTTCTTTATACCGCCCGCCGAGCGAAGCCTACAGCTATATCCTGCAGGCGACCGTCGGCTGCAGCCATAATGCCTGCACCTTCTGCAACATGTATATCGATAAGCAATTTTATGTGCGTCCTTTGGATGATATCCTTGAGGACCTGGCGATGGCGCGCCGCGCTTACCGCCGGATCCTCCGTATCTTTATCGCGGACGGCGATGCGCTGATCATGAAAACGGATGATCTGAAAGCAATTCTCGGATCGATCAAAAATCTCTTCCCGGAATGTGAGAGGGTGACCTCCTATGCCAGCGCCCGCGACCTGCTCCATAAGACTCCGGAAGAATTGGAAGAGCTGCATGCACGGGGACTCGACATGATCTATCTCGGCCTGGAATCCGGCTCGGAAAAGGTGCTTCGCGACATCAACAAGGGCGCAACTGTCCGCGAAACGATCGACGGAGCGCTGAAGGCGAAAGCGGCAGGAATAAAGCTTTCCGTGACGGAGATAACCGGCGTTGCCGGGCAGGACGGAATGGAAGAGCACGCCGTGCTATCCGCAAAAGCGCTTTCCGAAATGAAGCCGGAATACATCGGACTGATGACCCTGACCTTAAGGCGCGGGACAAAAATGACGGAGGATTTCGAAAAAGGCCTTTTCAAGCGCCTGACGCCCCGACAGTATCTCGAGGAGCAGCGCATCCTCATTTCCCATCTGGACAGCGAGGGAAGCATCCTGCGAAGCAATCATATCTCCAACTATGTTCAGCTCCGCGGAACGATGAACCGGGACAAGAGCAGAATGCTTGCCGAGCTTGATGAAGCGTTAAAAAACCCCGAGCTTGACAATCCCTACATCGAGTATCTGGAGAACCTGTAGCACGGCAGTCCGGTCTTTGCTCCCCGGGCGGAAAAAAGACTTGAAATCCGTATCCTTTTCCTGTATCATTAAGTCGTTGTAGATTGAGAACCGTGTTTCTAAGGAGGAAATCGTTCTATGAAAGTTTATGAGACCAAAGACATCCGCAACGTCGCTGTACTTGGGCACGGCAGTGCCGGCAAGACGACTATTGTCGAAGCGGCCGCGTTTGTTACCGGTGTGATCTCCCGAATGGGCAAGGTCACTGACGGTTCCACGATCAGTGACTTCGACAAAGAAGAAGTCAAACGCGGATTTTCTCTGAGTACCGCCGTCGTGCCTGTTGAATGGGAAGGGAAGAAGATCAACCTTCTGGATACGCCCGGTTATTTCGATTTTGTCGGGGAAGCCGAAGAGGCTGTCAGCGCCGCCGACGCCGCAGTGATCGTGGTCAACGGCAAGGCAGGCCTGCAGGTCGGCGTGCAGAAGGCCTGGGAGCTTTGCGAAGCGAACGATCTGCCGCGTCTTTTCTTTGTCACCAATATGGATGACGAAAATGCCAGCTACGAAAAGACCTGCGCAGCCCTTAAAGAGGCCTTTGGCCCGCGCATCGTTCCTTTCCAGGTCCCGATCCGCGATAATGATAAGCTTTCCGGCTTCGTGAACGTTCCGAAAATGAGCGCCCGCCGCTTTACCGGCAATAAGGGTGAATATGAAGAGTGCCCGATCCCCGACAGTGTCAAGGACCAGCTGGATGAAACGCACGGATCTTTGATGGAAGCCGTCGCCGAAACCGATGAAGCGCTGATGGAACGTTTCTTCGAGGGGGATGAATTTACGCCCGAGGAGATCTCCTCTGCGCTTAACAGCGCGGTGGTCAGCGGGGATGTGATCCCGGTCCTGATGGGCTCCGGACTTAACGGATACGGCGTGCGCATCCTGCTGCACGATATCGATAAATATTTCCCGAGTCCTGCCGACTGCAAAATAAGCGGCAGGAACGTCAACACCGATGAGGAATTTGCCGCCGATTACGACGAGTCAAAACCGGCCACCGCAAAAGTATTCAAGACTCTTATCGATCCCTTCATCGGCAAATACAGCTTTATCAAGGTCTGCTCCGGCGTTCTGAAGGGCGGAGACACCGTTTTGTTTGACGTGCAGAAGGAGACGGAGGAAAAAGTCTCCCGTGTCTATCTGCTTCGCGGCAAGGAGGCGATCGAGGTGCCCGAGCTTCACGCGGGCGATATCGGCGCATTAGCCAAAGCCATGAGCGTCGGAACGGGCGACAGCCTTTCTTCCAAATCGGCGCCGATCGAATATCCTCTGCCGAACATTTCCAAGCCTTATACCTCCATGGCGTACCGCGCCGTGAAGAAGGGAGACGATGACAAGATCGCGACTTCGTTAAACAAGCTGATGGAAGAGGATCTGACCTTAAAGACGGTCAACGACAAGGAAAACCGTCAGCTGCTCCTTTACGGGATCGGCGATCAGCAGCTCGAAGTAACGATGAGCAAGCTGCTCGCCCGTTATAAGGTGGAAGCCGAGCTTTATAAGCCGAAGGTGGCGTACCGTGAGACCATTCTCGGTTCCGTCCATGTTCAGGGCAAGCACAAGAAGCAGTCCGGCGGTCACGGCCAGTACGGCGATGTGGTTATGGATTTCGAGCCGAGCGGCGATCTTGAGACGCCTTACGTGTTCGAGGAAAAGATCGTGGGCGGCGTGGTGCCGAAGAACTATTTCCCCGCCGTTGAAAAGGGCCTGCAGGAAATGGTCGTAAAGGGACCGCTTGCCGGATATCCGATCGTCGGGCTCAAGGCTTCGCTCGTCTACGGCTCCTACCATCCGGTGGATTCGTCGGAAATGGCCTTCAAGCTGGCCACTCACCTTGCGGTCAAGAACTGCTTTGCCGACAAGGCCTCCCGCCCTGTCCTGCTTGAACCGATCGCCAGCGTTAAGGTCAAAGTCCCGGATCGTTTCACCGGTGATGTCATGGGCGATATGAATAAGCGCCGAGGCCGCGTGCTCGGCATGACCCCCGATCACAAGGGCAACCAGATCATCGAGGTCGACTGCCCGATGGCCGAACTGTTCGGTTACAACACGGATCTTCGTTCCATGACAGGCGGTATCGGCAGCTTTACCTATGAATTTGCCCGTTATGAGCAGGCTCCTTCCGATGTTCAGGAAAAGGAGATCGCTGCCCGTGCGGCGGAAAGCCACGACGAGGAATAAGCCTCATTCGGAGAGAAGCGGAGGGCCGTTCGGTTCTCCGCTTTTCTTCTCTTCACTAAAAAGCCATTCAAGGGAGATCTCATGCAAAAGTTCTGGCTCAAGCTGCTTATCCTGTTCCTGCTGG
>JAZRYN010000079.1:0-4291 GCA_045600745.1 Lachnospiraceae bacterium | reverse complement strand
GCTCCACGCCGGGGCGCTCCCCTCCGGCCTCAGCTGCGACGGCGCCAAGGCCAGCTGCGCGGCGAAGATCGCCACCGCCGTGGACGCGGGACTGCTCGGGCTTGCCATGTACGAAAACGGCAATCAGTTTTTCGGCGGAGAAGGGATCGTCAAAAAGGGCGTGGAAAATACGATCGCCACGGTGGGGCGGCTCGCCTGCAAGGGCATGGAGCAGACCGACAGGGAGATCATCCGCCTGATGCTGGAGAACTGACGCCCCCGCAGAAAAGCCCGGACATGCCGGACAAAAAACCGGAAGCGGCGTCAGTCAAAAAGCCGGAAACTCCGTTGAACATCAACGGAGTTTTTGCTATAATAGCGCCAAACACGGCGCGGGCAGCGGTCTGCGGCGCATGTGGACGACATTTGAAGGGAGCCTGCGGCATGGAAGAGGTAAGCGGCCGTTTCGATAACGGCGTATTGACGATAAAGCTGAGCGGACACATTGACTCCGCAAACGCAGCGGAAGTGGAAAGGGCGATCATGGAGCTGCGGGAGCCGAGCGGAGCCTCTTTTGTGACCGTGGACTGTGACGCGCTCCAGTACATTTCCAGCGCGGGGCTTCGGGTCATCCTGCGCCTGAAAAAGGCGGCGGGCGGCGTGGAACTCATCAACGTGCAGCCGCCGGTATATGAGGTGCTGGACATGACCGGCTTTACGGAAATGATGGAGGTCAAAAAGGCCTACCGCGTGCTTTCGGTGGACGGCTGCGAGGTCATCGGCGAGGGGGCAAACGGCAGGGTCTACCGGATCGACCCGGACACCATCGTCAAGGTCTATTTTAGGCCGGATTCATTGAAAGAGATAAACAGGGAGCGGGAGCTTGCCCGCACGGCCTTCGTACTGGGCGTGCCGACGGCGATCCCCTATGACGTGGTGCGCATAGAGGGCGGCGGCTACGGCTCCGTGTTCGAGCTGTTAAATGCCATGAGCTTTGCCAAGCTCCTGAAAAACGGAGAAAAGACTGTCGATGAAGTGGCGGCGCTGAGCACCGATCTGCTGAAGCTGATCCACCGAACGCAGGTGAAGCCCGGGACGCTTCCGGATATGCGGGAGACCGCGTTAGACTGGGCAGATTTCTTAAAGGATTACCTGCCGGAGGAGCAGTATAAGAAGCTTTATGCCCTGGTTGCCGCCGTGCCGCCGGATGATCATATGCTGCACGGCGATTATCATGTCAAAAATATCATGCTGCAGAACGGCGAGAGCCTGCTGATCGATATGGATACCCTGTGCTGCGGGCACCCGATCTTCGAGCTTGCCAGCATGTACAACGCCTACCGCGGCTTCGGCGAGCTGGATCGGTCGGAAATGAACACCTTCCTCGGCATTCCGCACAAAATGGCCGCGGAGCTCTGGGAAAGGAGCCTGTGGCTGTATCTGGATGATGCGGATGAAAAGAAGGTCAGGGAAACCGAAGCGAAGGCGCAGATCATCGGCTATACCCGCATGATGCGCCGCCGCATCCGCAGAAACGGCTTTGCCGAGCCGGAGGGCCGCGCCGTGATCGAAAACTGCAGCCGCCGTTTGGCCGAGCTGCTGCCGAGGGTCGATACGCTGCTGTTTTAAGAAGATCGGTGAAATGAGCCGCCGTCACTCCTCCGCAGCTTCTGCGGGGAGAAGGGAAAACAGATGAAAAAGAATGCAGAAAACACCGCCTCCGCCGAGTGGAAGGGCAATCATGACCCGGACGACCCGCAGGAGGCTTATTATGTCGGTCTGATGAATGCCTGCGGCTACCGCACGGAGGATCTTCGCAAGCCGGTCATCGGTATCGCCGCCTCTTATACGGACGTTAATCCCGGCCACCGCCCCTTCAAGCAGCTTGCCGAATATGTTAAGGAAGGCGTTTGGGCGGCAGGCGGCGTTCCGGCCGAGTTCGGCGTGCCTGCCCCCTGCGACGGCATGGCGCAGGGCGACGGGATGCATACCATTCTCCCGCAGCGCGATCTGATCGCGGCCTCCGCGGAGGCCATGGCGCGGGCGCACGGCTTTGACGGCATGGTGTTTCTCTGCAGCTGCGACAAGATCGTGCCCGGCATGCTCATGGCGGCTGCGGCGCTGGATCTGCCCACCCTGTTCCTGACCGCAGGCAGCATGCTGCCCTACGAAGCGCCGGAGGGGAGCTATGTGACGCCGGACTTAAAGGAATCGATCGGAGCACGGAAGATCGGCGCGATCGATGAAGCGACCTTTACCCGCTTCAAGGAAAATATCTGCTACTCCTGCGGGACCTGCTCCATGTACGGCACCGCCAATACCATGGGCGTTTTTGCCGAGGCCATCGGCATCTGTCCTGTGGGCTCGACGACCATGCCCTACTGTTCGGGGGCGAAAATGCGGCTTGCGCGAAGCGTCGGCGAGCGCATCGTCAGTCTCACGAAGGAGGGCGTCCGCTTCCGCGATATCGTGACGGAAAAAAGTCTGATCAACGGCCTCCGCCATACGGCGGCGACCGGCGGCTCGACCAATGCCCAGCTGCATATCTGTGCGTTAGCGGAGATATGCGGGATCCCGCTTGACCTGCGCCGCTTTGACGAGCTGCAGCGGGAGGTGCCCTGTATCGCAAAATTCAAGCCGAGCAGCCCGTATCATATGCTTGATTACGATAAGGCGGGCGGCGTCCGTGCGACGCTTAAGGCGATCCGAAGATACCTTGACGAGGACTGCCGCCTGGCCATGGGCGGAACGCTCGGAGAGCTTCTGGACGCCTGCCCCGGCCCGGCAGATCCCGCCGTCATCCACAGCAGCGAGGAGCCTCTTTATCCGGACGGCTGCTACGCGGTGCTCTACGGCAATCTTGCACCGGGCGGGTGCCTGGTCAAAAAGAGCGGCGTGGTCCCGGAAATGTTCCGCCACCGGGGGCCTGCCGTGTGCTTTGACTCGGAGGACGAGTTAAGAAGGGCGATGACTGACGGAAAGATCCGCCCCGGCTGCGTGCTGGTCATCCGCTATGAGGGGCCGAAGGGCGGCCCCGGCATGCGGGAAATGTCCATTCCGGCGGCCATGCTGGTCGGCATGGGACTGCATACGAGCGTAGCCATGGTGACCGACGGGCGCTATTCCGGCGCGACCAGAGGGCCGTGCATCGGCCATGTGACGCCCGAGGCCTGGGACGGCGGCCCCATCGCTGCCGTCAGGGACGGCGACATGATCGAGATCGATATCGACGCGCATACCATCCATTTGGAGGTGAGCGACGAGGAGCTTACGGCCCGCCTGCGGACGGTCCGGCGCCCCGAACATCCCGCGAAGGGCTTTCTTAAGGCCTACCGGGCCATGGTCCGGGACGTGAACAGCGGCTGCACCTGGCTTTCGTGATTTTTTTCTTGAAAATGCCTTCGGATTATGGCATACTGTATCAGCCAAACAAACGCGGCATAAGGCAGAGGAGCCTGCCAAGGGACGGGGAGACAGAAATCGTTCATGAAGACCATTATCGTGGATGACGAGCCGGAGATGTTAAATAATTTCCGCAAGCTCAGCCAAGGAATAGAATCTCTTAATATGGTAGGAGAATTTCAGTATCCGGTGGATGCGCTCGACTATGCGCTGACCCATCCGGTGGATCTGGCGCTCCTCGATATCGCCATGCCCTGCATGACCGGCCTGAATCTGGCAGAAAGGCTTCGCGAGAACAACCCGCAGGTCCTGATCGCCTTCCTCACGGCGTCGGAAAAACACATCCGCGAAGCGAACCTCTTAGACGCTGACGACTACATTTTGAAGCCCTACACCCGCGAAACACTTGAAAATATGGCCAGACGGATGAGCTTTCTTTCCCGCCGCCTGCAGAAGAGCCTTTATGTGCAGACCTTCGGGAACTTCCTGGTCCTCAAGGACGATAAGCCCGTTCCGCTCACGGGCAAGGCCAAGGAGATCCTGGCGCTTGTCGTGACGCGCAGGGGCAAGGAGATCAGCAACGAGGAGATCTTCAGCACCGTGTGGGAGAGCCGCGCCTACAGCAACGAAAACATGACGGTCTATTATAACGCCCTCCGCAGGCTGAAAAACACGCTGGAGAACGAGGGCCTCGGGGAGCTGCTGCACTCCACAACCCGCGGGCAGATGCTCAACACCGAGATAACGGACTGCGATTACTTTGCGTGGCTGGACCGGAACCCCAAGCGGGACGGCCGCTTCGAGGGCGAGTTCCTGTCCGAGTATTCGTGGGCGGAGAGCCTGCTGGCGGAGCTCCTGCATCAGGAAGGGCTGATCTGAACCGCATAAAAAACGGCCGCGGGATATTCCC
>JAZRYN010000078.1:0-11078 GCA_045600745.1 Lachnospiraceae bacterium | reverse complement strand
ACGACATGGCTACGATCCGACTTGCGCGGAAAAGCAGCGACAGGGCGGCCTTAAAGCAGGAACGCTTCCGGAAGCTCATAAAGCGTGACAGGAGCATAGCCTTTCATAAAATGCTGAATGAGCATTTTTACGGGTTGGTGAAGCTGAAACATAAGATCTGGAGAGACAGGAAGGAATGACGGACAGCAAAAAGGTCGCAAACGGATTTATCTGGAGGCTCCTCGAACGCTTTGGCGCTCAGGGAGTGACATTTGTTGTCGGACTGATCCTTGCCCGCATCCTTAAGGTGGATGATTACGGGACCGTAGCGTTAGTCTCGATCTTTACCTCGATCCTTTCCGTTTTCGTTACCAGCGGACTGAATGACGCGCTGATTCAGAAAAAGGATGCAGACGACCTGGATTTCTCCACGGTTTTTTATTTTAATATCGTAATGTGTCTCGCCATGTACGCGCTGATGTTTTTCGGAGCGCCGCTCATTGCGGCTTTTTATGACCGCCCGAATCTGGTGCCCTACATCCGGGCCCTGTCGCTGATCCTTGTTTTCGGCGGCGTCAAGAATATTCAGTGCGCCTATGTTTCGCGGAACCTTCTGTTTAAGCGATTTTTCTTTGCGACGCTGATCGGGACCGTTACGGCTGCCGTGGTCGGCATCCGGATGGCTGTGGCCGGCTTCGGCGCCTGGGCGCTGATCGTTCAGAATCTGGTCAACACCACGATCGACACGGTGATCCTGTGGATCACGGTCAAATGGCGCCCCAGGAAAATGTTCTCATGGGAGAGGTTAAGGACGCTCTTTTCCTATGCTTGGAAGCTGCTGGCGAGCGCCCTGATCGATGCGGTCTACAATCGCCTCTACCAGCTGGTGATCGGCAAAAAATACGATGATAACGCGCTCGCTTATTACAATAAGGGCGATACCTTCCCGAATCTTTTGGTCACCAGCATCAATGCCGCAACGGACAGCGTCCTGCTGCCGGTCATGAGCGAGGCGCAGGATGACCGCGAACGCGTTAAGACCATGACCAGGCGTGCGATCTCCTTCAGTTCTTTTGTCATCATGCCGATGATGATGGGGCTCGGCGTGTGCTCTGAGGCCTTTGTCCGTCTGGTGCTTACGGAAAAATGGCTGCCCTGTGTTCCGTATATCCGCATTTTCAGCTTCTGCTATGCCTTCTTCTGCGTTCATACGGCCAACCTGAATGCGATAAAGGCGCTTGGCAGGAGCGACCTTTTCCTGAGGCTTGAGGTGATCAAAAAATTCATGGGGATCGCGCTTTTGCTGATCTCCATGAACTATGGCGTGATGGCTATGGCATTAAGCTCGCTTGTTTCCAGTGTGCTCAGCCAGCTGATCAACAGCTGGCCGAACCGCAGACTCCTCGGCTACAGCTATATCGATCAGCTGAAGGATATGCTGCCCAATATCCTGCTGACGGGAGCCATGGGGGCGGCCGTCTACAGCATTTATTTTCTGCGTCTTGCCGACTGGCTGACGCTGATCATCCAGATCCCGCTCGGGATCCTGGTCTACCTTGCCGGTGCGAAGCTGTTTCATCTTGAAAACTTTGAATTTGCCCTGTCCCTTATCCGAAAAAAGAGAAGAGAAGCTTGATCGCCCGGTGCGCGGTAAGGCACCGCACGGGGCTAATGCTTTAATCTTCGGTAGAGCTTGTTCAGCTGGAGCAGAATGCCGGTCCTGCCGCGCGAAAACAGCTGCAGAATGATGCGCTGGCGCAGTGGAAGGAAGGGCTTTCCGGCAATGTCCGAAAGCTCCGGGTGAGCCCGGTTAAAACGCCGGACAAAGTCATTTATCTTTTTTTTGTCTTCCCCCTGCTCCAAAAAGTAAAGGACGTCATTGACGATGCTTTTATAAGCGTTTGCCCTGAGCCTGATTTTGTGCTCCTCATCATCCATGCCCCAGCGTTTCAGATAATCCTCGAAGAGGGCAAGCCTTGCCGTATTGAAGCGCTTGTCCATTTTTTCCTCGTCAAAGACATGCATGACGCTTCCGCTGTGGATGCGGTAGCGATAGAGAACATCCGGCAGAAGCAGGATATTCTCCGCTTCGGTCAGCGGCCACAGAGAATGGCAGACATCCTCACTGTAGGGGTTGTCCATGAGAGCGGTGTAATCCGTCGGATCGCTCTTCATCAGGTCGGCCCGGATCATTTTCAGCACAAGACCGTCCAGAAGGTTGGAGGCGATCAGCATCTCATAGATCTCCCTCTTATCGTCGCCGCTCAGCATTTTTTTCTGTGGGAAGATGGCCGGGCGGATAACGTCCGGGCTTCCGTTATCAAAGAAAAAGCAGAGATCGTACAGGACGATATCGGGCTTTGGCGTTTCCTTAAGTGCCGAGGAGAGCACGGAGAGCGCACTGCCGGTAAGAATGTCGTCCGCATCGAGCCAGATCAGATAGTCTCCCTTTGCCTCGCGGACAGCGGTCCTTCGGGTATATACTGTGCCGCGGTGCGGGCCGTGAACAGCGCGCACGATCCCGGGATGCTCTGCCTCAAGCCTGTCGCACAGCGCGGCGCTGTTATCCGATGAGCCGTCATCGACCAGCACGACTTCATAGTCGCCGGACTGTTTCAGAACAGAGGCAAGCGTTTCTTCCAGATACTTTTCGGCATTATAGACGGGAATCAGGATGCTGTAGGTCATGTTATTCCTTCTCCTTTGTGATGAGCGCATTATAGCACAAGATGAAAAACTTGATAAGCCCCCGGAAATGCCTTATAATAATTCCGGTTTGCGGCGTCGGCCGAGTTTATTTAGGTAAGGTTAGCAGCATGAGTAAAGTCAGCATCATTATACCGGTCTATCAGACGGAAGCTTTTGTGGAGGAGTGTGCCCGTTCCTATCTGGCCCAGAGCCATAAGGAGCTTGAACTTTTGCTGATCGACGACGGTTCGCCGGACGGCTCCGGACGAATATGCGATGCACTGGCGGCAGAGGATGAGCGCGTCCGGGTCATCCACCAGGAAAACGGCGGGGTGAGCCGGGCAAGAAACCGCGGTCTTGAGGAGGCGTCGGGACAATATATCGTCTTTGGCGACAGCGATGACTGGGTCGAGCCGGATCTTTTGGAATGGCTCCTTGACAGGCAGCGGGAGAGCGGCGCCGACATCGTCTGCCATGCCTATGCACGCGAGCTGCCCGGCGGGACGGAATACCCCTCTGCGGCGCTCCCCAAGACCCTGATGACGCCGGATGAATACATTGCGGGATCCCTGGGAGAGGCCAGCGGCATGATCCTTTCTGCCTGCCTTGCCCTTTATCCTGCCGGCCCGGCTAAGGCGCTTCGCTTCCGTGAGGATCTGCCGTACGGTGAGGATTCCCTCTATCTGTGCACGCTGCTTTCACGGCTTTCTTCTGTTTACTATGAGCCCGAGCCGCTTTATCACTATCGTGTGGTGAGAGAGGGAAATACGCTCGCGGCAGCTTCGCTGGCCAAGCAGGAAAAGGTCATTGAAGCCAGCCTGGCGATGGCGGCGGTCTGGGAAGAGACGCAGGGCAGTGCCTGGCACTATCTGCTCAGGCTTGCGGATGACAATGAAATAGAGGCGGCAAGGCGGGCTCATGCCGAGGGCAATAAGGAAGCCTTTCTGCGGCACCGAAAGGCGGCAAGAGCGCTTGCCGCAAGAGTAAGACATTTTCCGGACATCAGCCCGAAGGCAAGGCTCAGAAGGTGTCTTTCCGCCGCATCGCCGGTGCTCGGCGTCGGCCTTTACAACCGATTGAGGGGATTTGGATCATGATCAGTATTGTTGTGCCGGTCTATAAGGTCGAAGCGTATCTTGACGCCTGTGTTGAAAGCCTTGTTCGCCAGACCTTCCGGGATACGGAGATCATTCTTGTGGATGACGGCTCGCCGGACCGCTGCGGCATGATGTGTGATGCCTGGGCGGAAAGAGACCGGCGGATCCGTGTGATCCATCAGGAAAACGGCGGCCTTTCGGCGGCCCGGAACAGCGGTATCCGTGCGGCGAAGGGAGAGTATATCAGCGTGATCGACAGCGATGACTGGACAGAGCCGGATATGATGGAGGCGATGTACGGGATCCTGGAAAAGACAGGGGCAGATATTGCCCTCTGCGGCTGGGTCAATGAATACGAGAATGCGGAAAGACCTTCGGATACGGTCACCCCGGGAGATCATGTCTGGACGCGCCTTGAGGCCCTTGGGCAGCTTGCCGGACCGGAAGCGGTGCCTTATATCGTTGCCTGGAACCGTCTTTGCCGCCGCCGGATATATGAGAAGCTCCTTTTTCCGGTCGGAAAGATCCACGAGGACGAATATACGGCGCATGAGATCCTTGGCGCGGCAGAAACGGTGGCGGCGCTGGACCGCCCCTTTTACCATTACCGGCACCGGGAAAAGAGCATCATGGCAGGGGAGAAGGAAGAGGAAGCTCATCTGAAAACGGCGGAATTTTCCGCGCTCCGCTATGACTACTTTGCCGAAAACGGTGCAGAGGCTCTGCTACCTGTCTGCATGAACACCTTTCTCAGCGCCTACACCATGGCGGTCAGAGACATGACGGGCGATGAGGAGAAGGTGAAGGCACGCATTCTCTCATTAAGCGAAAAGGGTCGCTCCATGCGAAGGCAGCTGCCGGGCATGAAGCTTCCGCTGAAGGATGAGCTTCTGCTGAGATCTCCGTTTGCGTGGAAAAGGCTCTATGCGCTGAAGGGGAGATTTAAGCAAAGGTGATGCCGGCTGCCGGAAATGGCGATAGCTCTTAGAAACTGATTTTTGATTCAGACATGATTTGCCGGCGATTATCGGGCAAAATCGGCTTTGACCGCTTTGCTTGCCCTCGGGCAAAGGATGTGGTATAGTTAATAAAAATTTTTGAAGGAGGTCAGCCATGGTGAAGGATCGTTCTTTCACAGCCGTTACCAGACGGATCGGATCGATTTGTCTGTGCCTCTTTTTCTTTGACTGCGCGGCAAGCGGATCAGGCCGATATCTGACGATCGGCCCGCTCACGCCGCGAATCGTATTAACCGGCATCATTATGCTGTGTGCCGCTCCCTCCTTTTTTCGGAAGATCGATAAGCAGATCAAAAATCCGCTCAACTGGCTGGTGATGGCCTTTCTCTGTTACATGGTCTTTGAAGCGTTCCGCGGACAGGCATTCGGAAATAATGCCGCGGTGATGAGCTCGGATGTCAAGGGCTTTATCTACATGCTCCTGATCCCGGGCATGCTTGGGCTTCTGGAGGAAGAGAAGGACGTCCGTCAGACCGTCAATGCGGTGCTTGCCGGCTGTTTTGTGCAGGCATTCGTCTGCGTGATGTCCAACATCATTCTGTCCGGCTTTGCGCCGTCTTTTTATGAAGCCTACGTCGAAGGGATCTGGTCCATTAACTGGGGAACGATCCTTCCCTGTGAATACGGGGCTTACCGTGTTTTCTGCAAGAGCAGCATTTATCTGGTGGCGGCCTGTGCGATCCTGCTTAGCCGCATCATCCGGACGGAAAAAAAAGGCGCGATGATCGGATACGCTGCCCTGTTCCTGCTTAATGCCGAAGCCATTACGCTGACCTATACCCGCAGCATATATCTGACGGCAGGGACAGCCCTTCTGCTAATTGTGGCCTTTTGCCTGTGGGCCTGTCCGATCAGGAAAACGCTGCTGCGAACGGCGGTGCTGTTAGTCCTTTTCGTTGCGATTACTTATGTTCAGGAGCTCGTGCTGAAGCAGGGCGTTTTCCAATATGCCTGCGCACGCTGCTTTAATTATGACCTGAGTGCTCATATTTCTCTCCCCCATACCTGGGAAGAGGGGGACGTGGACATGAAGGAGATCACCGCCAATTCCAATGAGACCAGAGCGGCGACGGTGAACGGGCTGAAAGAGATCATCCGCGAAAACCCGCTGATCGGGCGGGGGCTCGGGGCAACGGGAGAGGATCGCGACGGTGCCGATGAATACTTCTATCTTGATGTTCTTGCCCGCATGGGAATAACCGGCCTGCTGCTGTATCTGCTTCCGGCGCTGCTTGCCCTTATCCGCTTGTACAGGCGGCGGAGGGCTCTCCGGGAGGAGCCTGAGACCGGCGCGATCGTGGTCGGGCTTATCGGCTTCCTGATCGCAACCTATTTCAATCCCTGGATGAATGCCGTACTCGGCATTGCCTGGTATGCGCTGACATTGGCAGCCGTATGGATGCTGGATGAAAAGAAAGAAGGTCAAAACGAATGTGCGGAATAGTCGGATATGTCGGTCCGCGTAAGGCGGCTCCCGTGCTGCTCGAGGGGCTCGCAAAGCTGGAATACCGCGGATATGACTCGGCGGGAATTGCGGTCCGGGACGGAAGTGCTGTTCCCGAGGTCATCAAGGTCAAGGGGCGCCTTAAGGGCTTGATCGATAAGACGAATGCCGGAGAGAATGTTGCCGGCTGCTGCGGCATCGGTCATACCCGCTGGGCGACGCACGGCGAACCGAGCGAAACCAATGCCCATCCGCACGTTTCACCGGATGATCTGGTGGTCGGCGTACACAACGGGATCGTGGAAAATTATCAGGAGCTTAGGGCCAAGCTCGAGCGGAAGGGGTATACCTTCTATTCGCAGACCGACACGGAAGTTCTGATCGATCAGGTGGATTATTATTACCGAAAATACAAGGTCGGCCCGATCGACGCCCTGGCCAAAACGATGGTACGGGTGCGAGGCTCCTATGCGCTCGTGGTCATGTTCAAGGATTATCCGGACGTCATATTTGCGATGCGCAAGGACAGCCCCATGATCGTCGGCCGCAGCGAGCGGGAATCTTTTCTTGCCTCCGACGTGCCGGCGGTGCTGAAATATACCCGTGATGTTTATTATGTGAACAATCTTGAAATGGTGAGGCTTTCCTCCGGCGGCGTTACCTTCTTTAACCTGGACGGAGACGTGGTGGATAAAGCGCCCGTTCATATCGACTGGGATGCGCAGGCGGCCGAAAAGGGGGGCTTTGAGCATTTTATGATGAAAGAGATCTACGAGGAACAGAAGGCCTTGACCGATACGCTGAACAGTGTTTTGAAGGAAGGCGAGCTGGACTTTGACCGTATAGGGCTCGATGATGACATGATCCGCCGGATCACCGACATCACGATCACGGCCTGTGGCTCCGCTTATCATACGGGCATTGTCGGTCAATACGTGACAGAAGCGCTGACAAGGATCCCGGTCCGCACGGAGCTTGCCTCCGAATTCCGTTACCGCGATCCGATCCTTAAGCCAACAAGCCTGGTTATTGTTATTTCCCAGAGCGGAGAGACGGCGGACAGCCTCGCGGCGCTCCGTGAGGCCCAAAGGTCCGGGGCAAAGACGCTGGCGATCGTTAACGTGCTTGGCTCGTCGATCGCCCGGGAAGCCGATTATGTCTTTTATACGCTCGCAGGACCGGAAATCGCCGTTGCCACGACCAAGGCCTACAGCGCACAGCTGATGGCTCTTTATACGGTAGCGCTCAAATTTGCGAGGGTGCGCGGAAATCTTGATGAAGCCGGCTTTGCCGGGCTGATCTCGGAACTTAAGGCGCTGCCGGAAATATCCGCCCGCATCCTGAGCAATAAAGAGAAGATCCAGCGGCTTGCGGCCGAAAAGTGCGCGGAGAAGGATATTTTTTATATCGGACGAGGCATCGACTATGCGGTCAGCCTGGAGGGGAGCCTGAAATTTAAGGAGATCTCCTACATTCATTCCGAAGCTTATGCGGCAGGAGAGTTAAAACACGGAACGATCTCTCTGATCGAGAAGGGGACTCCCGTGATCGGCATCGTCACGCAGACAGCAACGGCAGAGAAGACCGTCAGCAACATGGAGGAGTGCAAGAGCCGCGGCGCTTACGTCATCGCCGTGACCAGCGAGGACCTTAAGCCTCTGGTGGAGCCCACGGCCGACTACGTTTTGACGCTTCCGGCGGCGGACGATCTCTTCATGGCATCCGTGACCGTTGTTCCGCTGCAGCTGATCGCGTATTATGTTTCGGTCTCAAAGGGACTGGATGTCGATAAACCCCGCAACCTTGCCAAAAGTGTAACGGTAGAATAGACCCGAAGACGGTCAGGGAGCCATCTGGCTGGCAGACCGCTCAACCACCAATAGATCGCAGAAGGAAAAGGAGTGTGAGATGGAAACGGTATTACTGACCGGAGGCATGGGCTATATCGGCTCACATACGGCTGTGGAACTGCTGCGCGAAGGCTATACTGTGATCATTGCAGACGATCTTTCGAACAGCTCAGTTGAGGTGCTTGACAATATTGAAAGGATCACCGGGATCCGCCCGCTGTTTTATCCTGTGGACGTGACTGCCCCGGCAGCGATGACTCCGGTATTCCGGGAAAACAGCATCGGCGCCGTCATCCATTTTGCCGGCTTTAAGGCCGTGGGGGAATCGGTCGCCAAACCGCTAATGTATTACCGCAACAATCTTGACAGCGTCCTGACGGTGCTGGAACTGATGGAAGAGTATAATGTCCAACGGTTTATTTTCAGCTCCTCGGCTATGGTCTACGGAGAGAATAATGTGCCGCCGCTGACGGAGGATATGCCGACGGGAGGGATCACCAATCCCTACGGCTGGACGAAATACATGATCGAAGAGATCCTGAAGGATGCCGCCGGAGCCGATCAGGAGCTGTCCGTTCTGCTTCTGCGTTATTTCAATCCGATCGGCGCGGATGAGAGCGGCCTTATCGGAGAGAAGCCGAACGGCATCCCGAACAACCTGATGCCGTATATCGCTCAGGTGGCAGCCGGGATCAGAGATCATCTGAACGTGTTCGGCAACGATTATCCGACGCCCGACGGAACAGGCGTCCGTGATTATATTCATGTGACGGACCTTGCCAGGGGGCATGTCGCAGCGCTTCGCTACAGCCGCACGCATACCGGCGCAGAGGCGATCAATCTCGGTACCGGCAACGGCGTCAGCGTTTTGGAGCTTATCCGCGCCTTTGAAGCAGCAAACGGGATCCGCATCCCCTATGAGATCGCTCCGCGCAGAGCCGGTGATGTTGCCCAGCTGTATGCCAGCCCTGAAAAAGCGGAAAGGCTGCTGAAATGGCATGCGGAAAAATCGATCGAAGACTGCTGCAGGGATGCCTGGCGCTTCCAGAAGGGGATCGCGGACGAGCTCCGCATCCTGCGCTCGCGATGATGAGGTATCGTTATGCGAAAGTTTGATGACAAGCCTTGGTATCCGCTTACCGTCGCCATCAGCATCGGCGTCATCGTCTATGTTGTTCTGACTCATACCGGAGCTATCCTGAAAGGGATCGGCAGGTTTATCGGCTTCTTTTCACCGGTTATTCTGGGAGCGATCATTGCCTACATTGTGAATCCGCTTGCCAAATTTTACGAAAAACGCCTGTACCGGGTACACAAAGAGGGAAAGAACCGGCACGGACTTTCCAACATCCTGGCCTTTATTACGTTTATTCTGTTTCTGGCCCTGATGCTGTTCCTTCTGATCCCGCAGCTGGTTGCCAGCATCATGTTCCTGACCGACAATCTCGATTCGTATCTTGCCGCAGCAAAGCAGCTGATCGATGATCTGGGCATTACCGGCTCGCTCGGCGGGCTTGAGGAATTCCTGGATTCTTCCGGGAATCTGTTGAAAAAGCTTCTCGACCTTCTGACGAATAATATCGACAGGATCATTTCCGGAACGGCAAGCGCCGGAAAAGGGCTTGTCAATGGCTTGATCGCCTTTATCCTGTCGATCTATATTATTTCGGACAAGGACAGGATCAAGGGTGGTCTGAAGAGGTTAGCCAAGGCGCTTATCCCTGCCGGCCGCTATGATAAGTTCTCGGACTTTATCCGCAAATGCGATGTGATCCTCGAGCAGTATGTGACGCACAATTTTATTGACAGTCTGATCGTCGGGATAGCCAACGGTATTTTTATGGCGGCCTTCGGACTGCCGTATGCCGGGCTTGTTTCCGCTGTTGTGGCCCTGTCCAATCTGATCCCTACCTTCGGCCCGATCATCGGGTGGTTTATCGGCGCTTTCCTGCTGGTGCTCATTAAGCCCTGGTATGCGCTTGCCTTCACCTTATTTACCGTTTTGATGCAGAGCGCCGACGGCTATGTCATCAAGCCGAAGCTTTTCGGCGATACCCTCGGCGTTTCGGGACTGCTGATCCTTGCCGGCATCATCGTCGGCGGGCGGATGTTCGGCATCATCGGTATCCTTTTGGCTATTCCCGGCGTCGCTATCATTGATCTGTTTTACCGGGAAGTTCTCATTCTCCGGTTGGAGGCGGCGAGAAAAGAAAAGGACGGCGGGGCGCCTTCTCCGCCCCCGGAGGAAAAGAAGACAAGCGGATAAGGGCATTCGCTGCGAACGCACCGGGCAATGACAAAGAAAGAAGCATCCGCTGAAAACGGGCGCCGCATACCGACGGAGAGACCGCACAGAACGAAGCGGCCTCCTTGTCACAGTTAGGGAATAGACCCTTGCAAAGCACAGCGTGAGAAATACGTATTGACACTTGGCGGCAAGAGTCATAAAAACGCATAGTTAAAAGCAGAAGCGTCCTGGATGCGGAAGGTATCGCCGGGACGTTTTCTGTTTGATGACCGTACGGCAGCATTTATTTTGATCAGACTGTTAATACAACGGCGATGGGTGTTAAAATTCGATCTTTATCTGATGATACCGGGAAACACTTTTATGTTTGGCGTAATAAAAGAGTATTCTAAAGGTGTTCTTCCGTGTGTGGCTGCCCATATATTCATTGATTCTATGGCCGTGGCAATGCTGGTACAAAGTAATACGGCTCCGATCATAATATTGGTACTGTTGGAAATAACAGTCTCTATCGTTGCAGTTAAATTTCAGAAAAGGGAAACAGTAGGACAAATATCAATTTAATGGAGAGAATGTAGATGAAAAAAACAGCAAAAATAGATATAACCATAATTATGTTCGTTAGTTTGGTTTCGGCAATTTTATATATCGCTTTAGAAGGAATAATAATGGATTATGGACGTGAATCGTCTAATTCATTACTTCTGAGATTTACGCCAGTGCTTGCCATTCAATTTGGAATGTCAGTTTTAG
>JAZRYN010000077.1:0-2675 GCA_045600745.1 Lachnospiraceae bacterium | reverse complement strand
GCGGTCGATCGAGGACAGCATCAAATGAAAAACCGGATGAAAAAGGCCGGACGATTTGTCAGGCATGAATATCTGCGGCTGATCCCGGTCATCGGTATTCTGACTTTTGCGATCCTGCCGCTGCTTACCTTAGCCTTCCATATTACCGCGAAGGACTGGCAGTATATTACGGGCGACCCTGCCTTCCGGGAATCCGTCCGCAATTCGATCCTCTACAGCGGCGCGGCGGCGGTGCTGACGACGGTGCTTGCTCTTATCGCCGCATACCTTCTTAATACCTCCGGGCTGCGGCACAAAAAGAAGCTGGTGATCTTCTTAACGCTGGGCATGCTGGTCCCGACGGTCTCGGTCGGCCTCGGCCTCCGTATCCTGTTCGGTACAAACGGGTTTCTTGACCTTCTGCTCGGGACCGGGATCGAGATGAGAGGCTTTGCCGGACTGATCATCGGCTCGGTGATAACAAGCTTTCCGGCAACCTTTCTGATCCTCTACGATGCGTTACGATATGAAGACAAGGGACCGTATGACGCGGCCGGAATTATGGGGATCTCCCGTTTCAGCACATTTTTCAGACTGAGCATCCCGTACCTGCGTGTCGCGCTCATCTCGGCCTTTTTTGCCTGCTTTACAATGATCTTTTCTGATTACGGCATCCCGATGGAAATTGCGGGCAAGGTCAAGACCCTGCCGATGTATCTGTATGAGCAGTTCATGTCGTCCTTTCAGTACGGACGCGGCTCCGTTGCGGCCTTAGTGCTGCTTGTTCCGTCGCTGCTTTCTTTTATTTTCGATCTGGCTTTCAAAGAGCAGAGCGTGACGGAAAAGCAGCCGCAGCTGATCCGGGCGGAGAAAGGCTTTAACCGGATGACGGCCGGACTGACCACCGTTCTTGGCCTGCTTCTTTTTCTTCCGCAGCTTGCCTTTATCAGCCTTTCCCTGACGAAGAGCTTTCCAAACGATCTGTCCTTTAGTCTTGAACATATCGCCGGGATTTTCTCCAATACGCACGGCGTCGGCCTTACGGCGTACATCCGGAACTCTCTTGAGCTTGCGCTTCTTACGGCTGCCGCAGGGACAGTCTTTGCCTATTTTACCGCTTATATGAGCGTGCGTAAGGAGGGCCGGGCGGGCAAAGCGGTCGACCTGCTTGCTCTGGCAACGATCGCCGTGCCGGGACTTGTGCTCGGTATCGGCTATATTTTCCTGTTCGGAGGAACGAACGGAAGCTTCTACGGGACAACGCTGATCCTGATCGTTGTGAATGTTTTTCATTTCCTTGGCTCACCGTATTTACTGGCGAAAAACTGCCTCGGAAAGATCGACCGCGAATATGAGGTCATCGGAGAAACGCTGGGAATATCCCGGGGAAGGATCATTGCCAGGGTCCTCATTCCCGGCTCGGCGTCCACGCTGGTGGAAATGTTTTCCTATTTCTTTCTGAACAGCATGATCACGATTTCTGCGGTTGCTTTCCTTTGCACCTACGACAATCAGCCCTTGTCCATCCTGATCACCACCTATGAAAAGAACAGCAATTATGAAATGCAGAGCGTCATTTCGCTGATCCTCCTCTTCCTTAATGCGGCGGCGCGGGGCCTTTTTTCGGCGGTGACCGGTCTTCTGGACCGCAGAAGCAGCAGACAGACGGAGAGCGGCGCCGGTCTGGAACGAAGGGAATTTGATTTTCTGACTTATCTTGAAAAGCACGGCAAAGACCGCTACAGCCAGAGAAGGCTGGCTGATGATCTGACGATCTCACTGGCCAGTGTGTCAAGGCTTTTTAAGGAAATGGCAGAAAGGGATTACATCAATGAGCTTGCCGACGGTGAGATCGAAATCAGCGAGAAGGGACTGCGGGCACTGGAACCGTATCGCGTCCGCAGAGCCGTTATTCTGGCGGCGGGCTTTGGCCAGCGCCTGGCTCCGGTCACGCTGAACACACCGAAGCCGCTTGTCCGGGTAAACGGCGTCCGTATTCTGGATACGCTCTTAGATGCGCTCATCGAAAAGGGCATTACCAATATTACCGTTGTTCGCGGCTATAAAAAGGAGCAGTTCGATGAGCTGTTAGAGAAATACCCGACGCTGCATTTTATCGACAACCCCGAGTTTAATCTGGCCAATAATATCAGCTCGGCGATGCAGGCGATCGATCGGATCGACCGCTGCTATATTTGCGAGGCCGACCTGTATATCACCGATCCGGATGTCATCAATCGGTACGAATACCGTTCGAATTATCTCGGCGCACAGGTCGCCGAGACGGATGACTGGTGCTTCAAAAAGAGGAACGGCTTTGCGTACGGCTATCAGCTGGGCGGAACGGACTGCTATCAGGCCTTCGGCATATCCTATTGGGACAGCGAGGACGCCGAAAAGCTGAAGACGGATCTTCGGAAGGTCTATGCCTCGCGCGGCGGCCGGGAAAATCTCTGGGAAATGGTGCCGCTTAAGCTGATGAGAAAGAACTACCGCCTCGAGATCCGCGAATGCCGGAAATCCGACATTATCGAGATCGATAATTTTATCGAGCTGATCGCGGCAGACCCGGGCTATGAGAACTATCCGGGCGGTGAGGAATACGGCGGAAAATCGTGAATTTCAAAAGTAACTTCCGTATGCGCGAGTAAATTCTACAGCACCTTGAAAATCGCCTATTTTTTGTAAGTTTAGAG
>JAZRYN010000076.1:0-2516 GCA_045600745.1 Lachnospiraceae bacterium | reverse complement strand
GAAAATGAATATTATCAGCTTTGCGGCAGGGAAGATCCCTGCCGCATTTTTCCCTTGACAAATCGCATACTTCGCGTTACGATGTATATCGCAAGGAGGAGTATGATGTGGATGCTCAGTTAAAACGGGGACTGCTGGACGTGTGCGTGTTGGCGGCTATCCGGGGCGGGGGCTCATACGGATACAAGATCATCAAGGATCTGAAACCGGTTATCGAGCTCTCGGACTCAACTTTATATACCATTTTGAAGCGATTGGAAATGTCCGATATGCTTTCTGTCCGAACAGAGGAGCATGACGGCAGACTGCGAAAGTACTACCGTATTACCGAAAACGGTCTGAAACGTATTGTGGAATTCAGAAACGCCTGGAAGGTGATCCTGCCCATCTATCGGTTCATATGCAAGGAGGATGACGGAGATGAATAAAGAGGAATTCCTTGGGAGATTGCGTAAAGGTCTGGCGGGCCTACCCAAAGAGGAGCTGGAAGAGCACCTGTCCTTTTACGGTGAAATGATCGACGACCGTATGGAGGAAGGACTCTCGGAGGAAGCGGCGGTCAGCGGGATGGGCAGCGTCGATGAGCTAATATCGCAGATCATAGCGGATATTCCGCTTACAAAGCTCGTTAAGGAAAGGCTCACGCCGAAGAGAAAGCTGCAGGCGTGGGAGATCGTGCTTTTGCTGCTCGGCTCTCCCGTATGGCTGCCTCTCCTGATCGCTGTATTTGCCGTGATCTTTTCTCTTTATGTTGTGCTGTGGTCTGTGATCATCGGTCTGTGGGCTGTGTTTGCGTCCCTTGCGGCCTGCGGCTTGGCAGTCATTGCGGCGGGGGTGTATTTTGCCATAGGCGGTAACGGACTTACGGGCATTGCCGCGATCGGAGCGGGAATGGTCTGCGCCGGACTGTCCGTTTTCGTCTTCTTCGGATGCAAGGCGGCGACAAAAGGCGCTGTGAATCTTACAAAGAAGCTCGCGATAGGGATCAAAAACCGCTTTATCAAAAAGGAGGAAGCGTAATGAGAAAAAGTGCAAAAATATGGCTTATTGCAGCAGCGTCTCTTGTGGTGATAGGCCTGATCATGTTTGCCGCCGTAATGACGGCTTATCATTGGGATTTCTCCGATCTGAGTACAGATAAGTACGAAACGAACACCTATGAGATAGACGAAGAATTCAGCAGCATAAGGGTAGACACCACGACATCGGACATACTCTTTGCCGCATCGGATGACGGTATATGCAGGGTGGTTTGCTATGAACAGGAGAACATGAAGCATTCCGTCGGCGTTCGGGATGATACGCTCAGCGTCAGCGCAGCGGATGAGAGAAAATGGATCGATCACATCGGCATTCATCATGAGTCGCCCAAGGTGACGATATATCTTCCCGAAGCCGAATATACCTCGCTCGAAATAAAAGGCAGCACCGGAGAGACTGAAATACCGAAGGGGCTGCAGTTTGAAACGCTTGACATTTCGCTCAGCACCGGCGATATCCGTCTTTTATCCCCGGTTTCGGAAACCGTTAAGCTCAACACGGCTACCGGCGATATCAACATTGCAGACATATCGGCGGATATGCTCGAGCTTAACACATCGACCGGCAATATGTACCTGGAGAATGTCGTCTGCCGAAAGCTCATCTCCGCAGGAAGCACGGGCGATATGATCTTGCGGAATGTGACGGCGGCAGAGGCCCTGTCTGTTGAGAGAAGCACGGGGGATGTGCGGCTGGATGCATCGGATGCGGCGGAGATCCTTATAAAGACCTCGACGGGGGATGTCACCGGCACACTGCTTTCCGAAAAAGTGTTTGTTGCCGAAAGCTCTACCGGCGAGATCAGCGTTCCGAAGACAGATAGCGGCGGCCGATGCGGGATCGAAACCTCAACAGGCGATATATACCTGACGATACAATAAATATAATCATAAATAAAATCAGACACCGTGAAAAGCGTTATCGCCCTGCACGGTGTCTGTTTCGGTTTGTAAGTTAAAATACAAGTTGTATCAATATCATATACACGGCAGTGCCGCCAAAAATGCTTAAAAAAGCGTTGCGTTTCCAAAGATGGAACAGCACGGTCGCGGCGCAGCCTATAAGATACGGCACCCAGCCCGCAAACGAAGCAAAGCTGATGCCCTTGATGCAGTAGATGACGAGGGTCGCCATGATCGCCATGGGCAGCACCTTGCCGAGGTATTTCACGACCTCCGGCACCTCTTTCCCTCGGAACACGACCAAGGGGAGAGCACGCTCGAGGAAAGTACAGGCAACGCAGATGGCGATGATAAGGATCGAGCGGGAAGCGGAAATAGCCATTATGCCGCCTCCTTTCCGAGCATCGGACGGAGCAGAATAAGCACCGTGACGGTCACAACGAGCGAGGGCAGGATAAAATTCGCGGCTCCGATGAGCGCAAGGCACAGGCAGCTTGAAGCGAAGGCGATCACTGCGGGCAGCACGGTCGCCGCGCCCTTGGGCTGATCCATGAGAATGGTGATAAACAGCGC